>NZ_JBSKHT010000017.1:134757-197348 GCF_057128745.1 Pseudomonas rosaeacicularis | reverse complement strand
ATCCCGGCGATGAAGAAATCCAGGTCCTCGACATCGCCCAGCACTTTGGCGCCGGTGGCGGCATGCACCGGGTGCGGGGATCCCGAGATCGCCCGGGTCAGCGCACCCACGACAGCGCTCACGGCGAACCCGCTCACGCCACTGAGCGCCATGCATGGCAGGTTACTGGTGAATGTGCCCGCGCGACCGCGCAGCATCATCAGCGCCGTCACCGCCATGCCGACGCCCGGCGTCTTGCCGCTGCGCACCTTGCGCACCACCACCGTAGGGCCGCCGATCACGACGTTGGGCGAAATCCGCCCGGACGACACCACCGTGGCGCCGCAACTGCTGCGGTCGCCGCTGCGCACGGCGGGCTGGCCGTTGATGTAGACCGTGGCCGAACCCTCGGCCAGCAATGGCATCGGCATGCCCGGATGCCGGGTGCAGGCGATTTGATCCAGCGGCTTGGGCACCACGCCGGGCCCAGGCGTGGCCAGGGTCGGGCGCCACAGTTCGGAAAAGAACCCGGCTGCCATATCGAGATAGCTGGGGTCGGCCTCGTCGTTGTCGTATTCGGCCGGTGAAGTGTCGGGCGGCGTGCCCGCTGCCCGCGCCGCTGGCAGGCCGTTGATGAAGGTGTCGGGCGAGCCGGTGAGAATGGTGGCGGCAGGCGTTGGCGGGAACAGCGCATTGCCGATGCCTTCGCACAGGCTGCTCAGGCCCGTGTCCAGCCCGGTTACGCTCATGGCCACGCCAACCGCCACGCCCACTACGGCGCCGAGCACGCAGGCGCCCAGGCCGCCGGTTACGACGGTCAAACCGGTGGCCGCGACCACAGCCGCCGTTGCCAGCGCGCCAATCGCCGCGAAAGCCGCGACTTCCAGCACGCCGCCGAGGATGTCGGCCATGACCGAGGTGTGGGAAAGGGCATCGCCCTGACGGGCGGCCCAGAGAGCGTCAGACATCCGCCGCACTCGCACCGATCAGCGATGGCTTCACTGAACGGGCTCGAATTGCAGGGACGCTTTAATCGCAGCCCAATGCACAGCGTCGACATCACTCAGCGGCTCGGCCTTGACGTAACTGAGCGCCAGCATCTGCCGGGTGCCGGGCGAAAGCAGCACCAGTTGGCACTGATAAACCGCGTCTTCGCCCTTGCGGAACTGACTGCGCAATTCCAGGGCTTCGACGCCCGGCTCCTCGCCAACGTACAGGCCATGAACCGGCTGGCATTGCAGCTCCTGAACCTGTTGCCCAAGGCGCTTGAGTTGCTCGTCGAGACTGCCACGCAGGGTTTCACCCTCGTTCAACAGGCTGCGAGTGACGATCAGCGAGGTGCCCAATTCGGCAAATTTGAGAATATTGATGGACGCGTCTAGCACGTCCGCATGGGGGAGTCTCAGCCGGCATTCATTGAGTTGGTAGGAGAGGAGATCTGACATTCCGTTGGATTCGCGCTGAAGAAAGCGCCGGAATGTAGAGAGCTAAATCGCTCGTGTCTGAGCGCTGAAACACAAAAACGGAGGGCTGCGCAAGTTTCAGAAGGGGACTACATTGGGAGCGTTCTACGTCCTACCCAATGAGGGGAAAGTTCTCGAGGAACCTTGCCCTAAGCCAATCAAATGCGCATTAAGCGGAGGGCGACATTCGCCCCGAGAGTTCCGTTGAGTCAACGCTACGCCAAGAAGACGAGGGCGCTTAACAGGCGGCGCTGGAGCCGCAAGGTCTGCGCCTGTTAAGATTCGCGGCTTGTTCTACCTATTCGGAATTCTCCATGACCACCGTTCGCACCCGCATCGCGCCATCGCCCACCGGCGACCCTCACGTTGGCACGGCTTACATCGCACTCTTCAACTATTGCTTTGCCAAGCAACACGGCGGTGAGTTCATTCTGCGCATCGAAGACACCGATCAGTTGCGCTCGACTCGCGAGTCCGAACAGCAGATCTTCGACGCGTTGCGCTGGTTGGGTATCGAATGGAGCGAAGGCCCTGATGTTGGCGGCCCCCATGGTCCGTACCGTCAGAGCGAGCGGGACGACATTTATAAAAAGTACACTCAGGAACTAGTGGACGCCGGTCACGCCTTCCCGTGCTTCTGCACCAGTGAAGAGCTTGACCAGATGCGCGCCGAGCAAACGGCCCGTGGCGAGACCCCGCGCTATGACGGCCGGGCGCTGTTGCTGTCCAAAGAAGAAGTCGCCCGACGTCTGGCTGCAGGCGAGCCTCATGTGATCCGCATGAAGGTACCGAGCGAAGGTGTCTGTGTGGTGCCGGACATGCTGCGCGGCGAAGTCGAAATCCCGTGGGACCGCATGGACATGCAGGTCCTGATGAAAACCGACGGGCTGCCGACCTACTTCCTGGCCAACGTTGTCGACGATCACCTGATGGGCATCACCCACGTCCTGCGTGGCGAAGAGTGGCTGCCATCGGCGCCGAAACTGATCCTGCTATACGAGTACTTTGGCTGGGAAAAACCGACGCTGTGCTACATGCCCCTGCTGCGTAATCCGGACAAGAGCAAGCTCTCCAAGCGCAAGAACCCGACTTCCGTCACGTTTTACGAGCGCATGGGCTTCATGCCCGAAGCGATGCTCAATTACCTGGGACGCATGGGCTGGTCGATGCCGGATGAGCGCGAGAAGTTCTCGCTGGACGAAATGGTCGAGCATTTCGATCTGAGCCGTGTGTCGTTGGGCGGTCCGATTTTCGACATCGAGAAGTTGTCGTGGCTCAACGGCCAGTGGCTGCGGGAATTGCCTGTCGATGAGTTCGCAAGCCGCTTGCAGAAGTGGGCGTTTAATAGCGATTACATGATGAAGATCGCCCCTCATGTGCAGGGCCGTGTCGAAACCTTCAGCCAGGTCGTGCCGCTGGGCGGTTTCTTCTTCGCGGGTGGCGTGACGCCGGACCTCAAGTTGTTCGAGCACAAAAAGCTTTCGCCGGACCAGGTGCGTCAGGTGATTCAACTGATTCTGTGGAAGCTTGAATCCTTGCGTCAGTGGGAAAAAGACCGGATCACCGGCTGCATTCAGGCAGTGGTAGAACACCTCGAACTCAAACTGCGTGACGCGATGCCGTTGATGTTTGCCGCGATCACCGGGCAGGCCAACTCGGTGTCGGTGACCGATGCAATGGAAATCCTCGGCCCGGACCTGACCCGATTCCGTCTGCGTCAGGCGCTGGATCAGCTGGGTGGCGTGTCGAAAAAAGAAAACAAAGAGTGGGAAAAGTTGCTGGGCGCAATCGCCTGAGTCGGTCCCGGCCATTGCGCGTCCCGGCAGCGGGGCGCCCAGTGGCTAATACACCGCCAGCATTGCGGGGGGAGGTTGGTAAGTGATTGTTATCCCGGAAAATTCTTTTACCGGTTGTTTAAAAAGAATTTGACAGCTACATGGGTCGCACTTAATATGCGCCCCGTCCACACGGCAACACAGAAACGCGACGGTAACGAAGTGCTTTCTGATAGCCAAATGTGGGGCTTTAGCTCAGCTGGGAGAGCGCCTGCATGGCATGCAGGAGGTCAGCGGTTCGATCCCGCTAAGCTCCACCAATTTCAGGTTTCAAGGTTTGGCCAAACGGCCTTGAAATGTAAGTGTCAGATCGGTACCAGCTCCGATCAGGCATAGAAGGGTTTGCGTCCCCTTCGTCTAGTGGCCTAGGACACCGCCCTTTCACGGCGGTAACAGGGGTTCGAGTCCCCTAGGGGACGCCAGTTTTACCGAGTGATGCCGAGAGGTGCGCTCCGCCGAGAGGCGTAAAGTCGGGGCTTTAGCTCAGCTGGGAGAGCGCCTGCATGGCATGCAGGAGGTCAGCGGTTCGATCCCGCTAAGCTCCACCAATTTTTGCCAGGATTCGTCATGTTGTCATCGGCGTATCTGCTCGAAGGTTTTGCGTCCCCTTCGTCTAGTGGCCTAGGACACCGCCCTTTCACGGCGGTAACAGGGGTTCGAGTCCCCTAGGGGACGCCACGATTTCTCGCTATGCGAGACCAAGGGTCATTCGATTATTGAATGGCCCTTTTGTTTTTCTGCATTCCCCGTTTTTCCCCGCTTACCTAATCCCAAACAGCTTCCGATCCTGTCGCCACACTTGCCATCTCACATGATGCAGATAATATTATCTGCATCATTCTGGAGGTGCTCATGAACGACCGAAAATCCCAGACCCGCGAACGCATACTTGCCGCTGCCGGCACTGCCCTGATAACGCGCGGCCCCATCGAGCCCAGCGTCAGCGACATCATGGGTGCTGCAGGCCTGACCGTAGGCGGCTTCTACGCCCATTTCGAAAGCAAAGACGCGTTGATGCTCGAGGCGTTCAGTACTTTGCTCGCCCAGCGCAGGGAGATGGTTGCGGCCATCGATGACCGACTGCCAGGCGATGAGCGTCGTGCGCTGCTTGCGGCGTTTTATTTGTCACGCAAGCACCGGGATGCCAGCGATCACGCCTGCCCGCTGCCCTCGACCGTAGGTGAAATGTCGCGGTTGCCGGATAACTTTCGCGAGGCATTGGGCGAGCATGTGGAGTTGATGGTTGCGCAGTTGGCGGCCAGCCCGGAAGAGGCCGACAAAGTGCTGGCAGACGTGGCGCTGATGGTTGGCGGTCTTGCTTTGGCACGCGCGCTAGGCCCCGGAGACCTGTCGGATCGCGTGCTGCGCGCTGCCAAATCAGCGGTGCTTTAACCGGACTGATATCCGGGTTTACCAAGCAGCGCTTTTCGTTACACTGCCTGCCACGAAACTTCGACAGAGCAGGAGCGAGCATGGTCTGGGATCTGGCAACGCCATTCGTCATCGACTTGAGCGTGACCGCAGACGACATCGACGGCTTGGGCCACGCCAATAACGCGGTGTACGTGACATGGCTTGAGCGATGCGCCTGGCGCCATTCGCAGCAGCTGGGACTAGACCTGACCGAATACCGCCGGCTCGACCGGGCCATGGCAGTCGTCAGGCACGAGATCGACTACCTGGCCAGCGCCTACCAAGAGGACGAATTGCAACTGGCGACCTGGATCGTCGAGTGGGATCAGCGCCTCAAAATGACCCGCCGTTTTCAACTCAAGCGCCCCAGCGATGGCGTCACGCTATTGCGCGCACAAACCACTTTTGTCTGCATCGAGCTGTCCAGCGGCAAGCCCAAGCGCATGCCGGGCGAGTTCATCGAAGGCTATGCCCCGGCGCTGACGACCGCCCGATCCTGACGTTCGGTGCGTCAACGGCGTTCCCATCAACGCCGTTGCGCCTTAAACTGCCGGACTTTTTTTCGAGTGTGAACCATGCAAATTGCCCTGGCGCCCATGGAAGGCCTGGTCGACGATATCCTGCGCGATGTGCTGACCCAGGTCGGCGGTATCGACTGGTGCGTGACCGAATTCATCCGGGTGACCGAGCGTTTGCTGCCGGCTCACTATTTTCACAAATTCGCTTCTGAACTCCTGACCGACGCCAAGACCCGCGCCGGCGTGCCGTTACGTGTCCAGCTGCTGGGTTCCGACCCCGTGTGCCTGGCAGAAAACGCGGCCTTCGCTGCCGAATTAGGCGCACCGGTGATTGACCTGAACTTCGGTTGCCCCGCCAAAACCGTCAATCGCTCCCGTGGCGGGGCGGTGCTGCTCAAAGAGCCCGATCTGCTTCACGACATCATCAGTCAGGTCCGTCGTGCGGTCCCTGCGCACATTCCGGTCACGGCCAAAATGCGTCTGGGCTTTGAGAACACCGATCCGGCGCTCGATTGCGCGAGGGCTCTGGAAGCCGGCGGCGCCGAGCATATCGTGGTGCATGCCCGCACCAAGGTCGACGGCTACAAACCACCTGCGCATTGGGAATGGATCGGCAAGATTCAGGACGTGGTAAAGATCCCGATCATCGCCAACGGCGAAATCTGGACGGTCGACGACTGGCGCCGCTGCAAGGAAATCTGTGGCGCGCGGGACATCATGATCGGTCGTGGTCTGGTGGCACGTCCCGATCTGGCGCGACAGATCGCCGCCGCCCAAGCGGGCAGGGAAGTGGTCCCAATGACTTGGGAGCAATTGCAGCCGTTGATGCGCGAGTTCTGGCAGCAGGCCATGGACAAGATGACGCGCGTTCAAGCGCCGGGCCGTCTGAAGCAATGGGTGGTGCTGCTGACCAAAAGCTACCCGCAAGCGGTGGTGTTGTTCGACGCCTTGCGCCGTGAGACTGACTGCGAGCGCATTAGCCAGATGCTCGGGGTCGAGCAACGGGAAGTTGCGTAACGCACCTGGCCGCTAACCCTGGCGTTGGCGCAACACCTCGAATAATCCCATCCGTTCACAACGGCCGGCTGTCGACCTGCCCATCGAGCAGCGCCATAAATGCCCGGGCGGCGTTCGACAGCGTGCGTTCTGTGTGAACGATGTAACCCAGCTGGCGATTGAGCTGAATGCCCGGCAATGGAATACGCGCCACTTGCTCGTCCAGCATGGTCCGGGGCAGTACGCTCCAGGCCAGGCCGATGGAGACCATCATCTTGATCGTCTCCATATAGTTGGTGCTCATGGCAATGTTTGGCTTGATCCCCTGCGCTTCGCACAGCCCGCTGACGATGTGATGGGTGAAAGTGTTGGAGCCGGGAAACACCGCCGGATAGGCGGCAACGTCCGCCAGGGTCACTTCGCCGCTGTTGACCAGCGGGTGCTCGGGCGCAGCGACGAAATCCAGCGGGTCATCCCAGACCGGCACGGCCTTGACCAGCCCATGGGGTTGCGGCGCCAGGGTGATGACAGCCAGTTCCGCGCGGCCATGGAGGATTTCTTCGTAGGCCACTTCCGAATCGAGGAACTGAATATCCAGCGCGACCTCGGGATAAAGTCGGGTGAAAGCACGTAACAACGGTGGCAAGCGGTGCAGGCCAATGTGATGACTGGTCGCCAGCGTCAGGCGCCCGCTGACTTCGCCCGTCAGATTGGTCAGGGCGCGGCGGGTATCATCCAGTACGTTGAGGATCTGGTAGGCCCGGGGCAGCAAGGCCCGGCCAGCCTCGGTCAAACTCACTTCCCGGCCCAGGCGGTCGAACAGTCTGACTTTCAATTGCTGCTCAAGCCCGGCAATGCGTTTGCTCACTGCAGGTTGGGTCAGGAACAAGCGTTCGGCCGCTGCCGAAAAGCTTCCGGTTTCAGCGATGGCGATAAAGGCGTTGAGGTTGGCCAGGTCCATTCTCGGATTCCAGTTGGTTATGCAAAGCATAAAAAATATGAATTTGAGTTATTTAAGCATATTCCTTAGGATCTCCCTCACAAGCCAAGGGTTATTGTTCAGCGATGCGTTCAGCAACGACCGCGGCATAGAAACAAGCTGATGAGGAATACGTCTGATGGCCGGCAAAACGCTCTACGACAAGCTCTGGGATTCGCATTTGGTCAAGCAGCGCGACGACGGTTCGGCGCTGCTTTATATCGATCGTCACATCATTCATGAAGTGACCTCGCCGCAAGCCTTCGAAGGCCTGCGTCTGGCAGGGCGCAAGCCTTGGCGCATCGATGCCAACATCGCGACCGCAGACCACAACGTACCGACTACCCCTGAGCGCAAGGGCGGCGTAGAAGCGATTGTCGATCTGGTTTCGCGTCTGCAGGTCAAGACCCTTGACGACAACTGCGACGAGTACGGCATCACCGAATTCAAGATGAACGACGTGCGTCAGGGCATCGTTCATGTCATCGGCCCCGAGCAGGGCGCCACGTTGCCGGGCATGACCGTGGTCTGCGGTGACTCTCACACCTCGACTCACGGCGCGTTCGGCGCACTGGCTCACGGCATCGGTACCTCCGAAGTCGAGCATGTGCTCGCCACCCAGTGCCTGGTCGCCAAGAAAATGAAAAACATGCTGGTGCGCGTCGAAGGCAAACTGCCGTTTGGCGTCACCGCAAAAGACATCGTCCTGGCGATCATCGGCAAGATCGGCACCGCTGGCGGCAATGGCCACGCCATCGAATTCGCGGGCAGCGCGATTCGTGATCTGTCGGTCGAAGGCCGCATGACCATCTGCAACATGTCCATCGAAGGCGGCGCCCGTGTCGGGCTGGTTGCGACCGACGAGAAAACCATTGCCTACGTCAAAGGCCGTCCGTTCGCGCCAAAAGGCGAGCAGTGGGACATGGCGGTAGAAAACTGGAAAGACCTGGTCTCCGATGACGATGCTGTGTTCGATACAGTGGTCGAGCTCGACGCTACCCAAATCAAGCCGCAAGTCAGCTGGGGCACTTCCCCGGAAATGGTTTTGGCGGTCGATCAGAATGTGCCCGATCCTGCGCAAGAAGCCGATTTGGTCAAGCGCGGTTCCATCGAGCGCGCCCTGAAGTACATGGGCCTCAAGGCTAATCAGGCGATCACCGATATTCAGCTGGACCGTGTGTTCATTGGCTCCTGCACCAACTCGCGGATCGAAGATTTGCGCGCTGCGGCAGACATCGCCAAGGGCCGCAAAGTGGCCTCGACCATCAAGCAGGCCATCGTGGTGCCGGGTTCAGGGCTGGTGAAGCAGCAAGCCGAAGACGAAGGCCTGGACAAGATCTTTATCGAAGCCGGTTTTGAATGGCGTGAGCCGGGCTGTTCGATGTGCCTGGCGATGAACCCGGACCGCCTGGAAAGCGGCGAGCATTGCGCGTCCACCTCCAACCGTAACTTCGAAGGCCGTCAGGGCGCCGGTGGTCGTACGCATCTGGTCAGCCCGGCGATGGCGGCAGCGGCTGCGGTCAATGGTCGTTTCGTCGATGTTCGCAGTATGACCCAGGCATAAGGAGCCCAGCATGAAAGCCTTTACTCAACACACCGGCATGGTGGCTCCGCTGGATCGTGCCAACGTCGACACCGATCAGATCATTCCCAAGCAGTTCTTGAAGTCGATCAAACGCACGGGTTTCGGCCCGAACCTGTTCGATGAGTGGCGCTATCTGGATGTGGGTCAGCCGTATCAGGACAACTCCAAGCGTCCACTGAACCCTGATTTCGTGCTCAACAACGCCCGCTATCTTGGCGCCAGCGTACTGCTGGCCCGAGAGAACTTCGGTTGCGGTTCGAGCCGTGAACACGCGCCTTGGGCACTGGAAGAGTATGGTTTCCGGGCGATCATCGCGCCGAGCTACGCCGATATCTTCTTTAACAACAGTTTCAAAAACGGCTTGCTGCCGATCATTCTCGATGAAGCGGACGTGGACGAGCTGTTCAAGCAGGTCGAAGCCAACCCCGGCTACGAGCTGAATGTGGACCTGGCGTCGCAAACCGTGACCCGTCCCGACGGCAAGGTGCTGAGCTTTGAGATCGATGCGTTTCGCAAGCACTGCCTGTTGAACGGCCTGGATGACATCGGCTTGACGCTGATTGATGGCGACTCCATCGCGACGTTCGAAACCAGGCATCGCGCAAGTCAGCCGTGGTTGTTCCGGTGACGTGGATGCACTCAAAAATCGTTCTGTAGGAGCCAACTTGTTGGCGAGGCGTTAGGGGTGGCGTGTCAGATCCATCGTCTCGCGAATAAATTCGCTCCTACAGATCCAGGTATTCGCAGTTTGTCGGCGCTCTTTGCAGCGCCGCAGTAATTTCAAAGAGGACATTATGAGCAAGCAGATTCTGATTCTCCCCGGCGACGGCATTGGTCCGGAAATCATGGCCGAAGCGGTCAAGGTGCTTACCCTTGCCAACGACAAGTACGCCCTGGATTTCGAACTGACCCATGACGTGATCGGCGGCGCGGCCATCGACAAGCATGGGGTGCCGTTGGCTGATGAGACGCTGGATCGCGCACGTCAATCCGACGCTGTGCTGCTGGGCGCTGTCGGCGGACCGAAGTGGGATGCCATCGAGCGTGACATTCGTCCGGAGCGCGGCCTGCTGAAGATTCGCTCGCAACTGGGCCTGTTCGCCAACCTGCGCCCGGCCATTCTGTATCCGCAACTGGCTGATGCTTCGAGCCTGAAACCGGAAATCGTCGCAGGCCTGGACATCCTCATCGTTCGCGAACTGACCGGCGGCATCTATTTCGGCTCGCCACGGGGCACCCGTGAGCTGGAGAATGGCGAGCGTCAGGCGTACGACACGCTGCCGTACAGCGAAAGCGAAATCCGCCGTATCGCCCGCGTCGGCTTCGACATGGCCCGCGTGCGTGGCAAGAAGCTGTGTTCGGTCGACAAAGCCAACGTGCTGGCCTCAAGCCAACTCTGGCGTGAAGTGGTCGTGGAACTGGCCAAGGATTACCCGGATGTCGAACTGAGCCACATGTACGTCGATAACGCCGCCATGCAACTGGTGCGCGCTCCCAAGCAGTTCGATGTGATGGTCACCGACAACATGTTCGGCGACATCTTGTCGGACGAGGCCTCGATGCTCACCGGCTCCATCGGCATGCTGCCATCGGCGTCGCTGGATTCGAACAACAAGGGCATGTACGAGCCTTGTCACGGTTCGGCGCCGGACATCGCGGGCAAAGGCGTGGCCAACCCGTTGGCGACCATCTTGTCGGTGTCGATGATGTTGCGTTACAGCTTCAATCAGCACACCGCAGCGGATGCCATCGAAAAGGCGGTCAGTCTGGTGCTGGACCAGGGCTTGCGCACCGGCGACATTTGGTCGGCGGGCAATGCCAAAGTCGGTACGCAGGAAATGGGCGATGCCGTAGTCGCCGCGCTGCGCAATCTGTAATATCCCGGGCCCACTACCACGAGTTCGAGTCGAGGCGGCGGAACACAAGCGCATTTCGATTCGCTCCGTAAGGGGCCCCACTTTTAGTTAAGGTGTAGTTGCGATGAAACGTGTAGGTCTGGTCGGTTGGCGCGGTATGGTTGGTTCCGTGCTCATGCAGCGGATGCTGGAAGAGCAGGATTTCGATCTGATCGAGCCGGTTTTTTTCACCACCTCTAACGTCGGTGGGCAGGGTCCATCGGTGGGCAAGGACATTGCGCCGCTCAAAGATGCTTACAGCATCGACGATCTAAAGACTCTCGACGTAGTGTTGACCTGCCAGGGCGGCGACTACACCAGCGAGGTATTCCCCAAGCTGCGTGAAGCAGGCTGGAAGGGTTACTGGATCGACGCAGCCTCTTCCCTGCGCATGCAGGACGACGCGGTGATCGTGCTGGACCCGGTGAATCGCAAGGTTATCGATCAGCAACTGGACGCCGGCACCAAGAACTACATCGGCGGCAACTGCACCGTCAGTCTGATGCTGATGGGGCTGGGCGGTCTGTTTGAAGCTGGTCTGATCGAGTGGATGAACGTGATGACTTATCAGGCGGCCTCAGGGGCTGGCGCGCAGAATATGCGTGAACTGATCAAGCAGATGGGCGCGATCAACGCATCGGTAGCCGATGAGCTGGCCAACCCTGCGAGCGCGATTCTGGACATCGACCGCAAAGTGGCCGAAGCCATGCGCAGCGAAGGTTTCCCGACCGAGAACTTCGGCGTGCCATTGGCCGGCAGCCTGATCCCTTGGATCGACAAGGAACTGCCTAACGGCCAGAGCCGCGAAGAGTGGAAAGGCCAGGCCGAGACCAACAAAATTCTCGGTCGCTTCAAGAGTGCGATTCCGGTTGACGGCATCTGCGTGCGCATCGGCGCCATGCGTTGCCACAGCCAGGCGCTGACCATCAAGCTCAACAAAGATGTGCCGATTGCCGACATCGAAGGCATCATCAGCCAGCACAACCCGTGGGTGAAGCTGGTGCCGAACAACCGTGAAGCCAGCATTCAGGAACTGAGCCCGACGTCAGTCACCGGCACCCTGAACATTCCGGTCGGTCGTCTGCGCAAGCTGAACATGGGCTCGCAATACCTTGGCGCGTTCACTGTCGGTGATCAGCTGCTATGGGGCGCTGCAGAGCCACTGCGCCGTATGTTGCGGATCCTGCTGGAGCGTTGATTCAACGCCCTGCGCCAGAGACAAAAAAACCGCCTCAAGGGGCGGTTTTTTTGTGCGTATAAAACGTATTCAGACAGAACTGCTGGCGTCCGGGGCCTGGCGCCTGTCATGCAATCTTCCGGCCTTCCAGCGCTTGCCGAAATCAATGCCCCATAGCTCGACATGGCGATAAGTGAACATCGACGCCACGACCACCGCCACCATCACCAATACCAGAAGCAGGTTGTCATTCACCGCCGACCCCGTGCTCACGTAGCGCATCACTATGCCTGCCGTTTCGCCGGGCACGTCGGCGAACAGCGTGACGCCGGTGCGCTTGGCGATGACCTGCAGGGCGGTGCCGACCACGAAGATCACCGCTGCGTGGGTCATGTAGATCGAGAACCACAGCTTGCCGACGCTGGTGAAGACTTTGAGCCGCAGTAACTGCGAGACGGCTCCGGCTTCGAACGCGAAGATCAGGATGGCCGCGCAGGACAGTATCGCGACGTTGAGGGTCTGTGGTTTTTCGCCCTCGGTGAGGACGAAGTAAAGCGCGCCGAGAACAGCTACTTCCAGCAGGCTCGCCAGTGTGCGCCCGGGCATCAGGTCATGCAGCCGGGCATACAAGCGATAGGTCATCGCCCCGCCGAAGAAAGCAGCCGCGCCCCACAGCACGTTGGGCGTAAGCAGCGGACTTTGGTTGAACAACGCTGCGCAGGCCACGAGCGCCAGCACAGCAACCGCGACGCGAGCCAGGCTGGGCAGTGCAAACACGATCAGCGCGAAAAGCAATGCCAGGTAGTACTGCACGCTGACAATCCACGATGGGTAATTGAAAGACAGCGCATTGAAGCCCGACCACCAGGACTGGATCAGCAGCAGGTTCGGCAGGATTTCCTGAGGCGCGCGGTCGCCACTGAACGCCGGGCCGTTGAGCAGCAGGCCCTTGCGTTCAAGTATCAGCTTGGCGCACTCAAAACCGATGAACACCAGCAGCATCAAAACATGCAGCGGATAGACCCTGCATGTCTGCGTGATCGCAAAGTCACGTAACTGACGGGGTGTGGCGAGACGGTTCATGTATTGCCGATAGAGCAGAAAGCCGGTGATGGCGAAGAACAACTCGACCAGATAACTGGCATTTTTGAACAGCGCCAACTCGGAAAAGCTGCGCTCGATATGAGTGTGGTGAGCAATCAGCGCCAATGCGCACAGCCCGCGCAAACTGTCGAATACGGGAAATCGCTTCATCTTACGGGTCCTTTTGCAGATGGAGCCCAGCCGATTGCACAGCACGACGACTCGCAACGAGCGAATGGCTCATCACAAGCAGCAGGAATACGGAGGGGGTGAGGAATGCAGCGGGGTAGTTACCACCTTCCGCACTGAAGGCGGATGGACAAGAGGTGGCTGACGCAGTATGCCCCAGCGCACTTCAAAGCGGTGTATTGATCTGACGATCTGCAGCATTGGCGATATCCCATAATATGAGACGCAAAGTTATATATTGAGATTTCTCGCCAATCAGGTTTATAGTCGTCACGCACTCACTCAAAAAAACAAATCAGGTGAAGCGATGCAGGCGCAATTGATCGCGCTCGATTGGGGGACGACCTCCCTTCGTGCTTATCGTCTCGGCGAACATGGCCGGGTATTGGAACAACGGGCGTTCAGCGCGGGCATCATGCAATTGCCCACCGCGCCTCGCGAAATCGCAGGCCAGATGTGCAGCAACGGCTTTGAGCTGGCGTTTGATGACGCATGCGGCGACTGGCTCGACGCACAGCCGGATCTTCCGGTCATCGCCTGCGGCATGGTCGGCAGCGCCCAGGGTTGGCGCGAAGCGGTGTACCGCGAAACACCGGCCAGTGTTGCAGCGCTCAGTTCGGCACTGGTCACCGTGCGCAGCGTGCGTGGCGTTGACGTGCACATCATCCCCGGCGTGCTTCAGCGCTCGGCCTTGCCCAATGTCATGCGCGGCGAAGAAACGCAAGTACTTGGCATCCTCAGTTCGCTCGGTGGTCAAGCCGCGAACACCCCTCTATTGATCGGCCTGCCGGGCAGTCACTCGAAGTGGGTGAGGGCCGTCGACGGTTGCATCGTTCATTTCGACACCTTCATGACCGGTGAGGTCTTCGCTGCGTTATCTGCCCATACCATTCTTGGCCGCACGATGCAGCGCAGCGAGGTCTTCGACCAGGCAGCGTTCGACCGTGGCGTGGCGGTGGCGTTATCGCCCAACGTCGCTGCCGGGCCGCTGTCTACCATCTTCAGTTGCCGCACGCTGGGCCTCACGGGCGAGCTGTCCGGCAGCGCCCAGCCTGATTACTTGTCCGGCCTGTTGATCGGTCACGAACTGGTCGCCCTGCGCACGATGCTGCAAGTCTCGGGCGAGCCATTGCCTGCGGTCATCCTGATCGGCAGCGACCAGTTACTGGCGCGGTATCAGCGCGCGCTGCAAGCCTGTGGCTTTGCGCACGTCACTCAAGCGCAACAAGCCACCGAACACGGTCTCTGGCAGGTCGCGGTTCAAGCCGGCTTGCTAGCCTCCACTCAACAGCCTTATCACGTAGAGAACTGACATGCTCAAGCAAGCCCTCGTGCAAAACGGTCTGGTGGCCATCCTTCGCGGCCTGCGCCCTGAAGAGGCCCCGGCCATTGGCGACGTCCTGTATCAAGCCGGTTTTCGGGTCATCGAAGTCCCGCTCAATTCTCCACAGCCGTACGACAGCATCCGACTGCTGCGCCAGAGCCTTCCTGCTGATTGCCTGATTGGCGCGGGCACGGTGTTGACGCCTGAGCAAGTGCGGCTGGTGAAAGAGGCGGGCGGGCAAGTCATCGTCATGCCCCACAGTGACCCTGAAGTGCTGCGAGCGGCCAAAGCCGAAGGGTTGTTTCTGTCTCCAGGCGTCGCCACACCGACCGAAGCCTTCGCCGCGCTGGCCAATGGCGCCGACGTGCTGAAGTTGTTCCCGGCAGAGCAAATGGGCCCGGCTGTGGTCAAGGCCTGGCTGGCGGTGTTGCCGGCGGGCACGGCGTTGATTCCGGTGGGCGGCATCACCCCCGACAACATGAAACCGTTTCTGGACGCAGGCGTTTCGGGCTTCGGCCTCGGCTCCGGGCTGTTCAAGCCGGGCATGAGCGCCGACGACGTGGCCGAACGCGCCAAGGCGTACGTCGCCGGCTGGAAGCAGTCGCGCAGCGGCAAAGACAACTCGTAATCGAGCGGCACTGTGCCGTCCCCTTCGCGAGCAAGCTCCCTCCCACGGTCGCACTGGATAGTCAGGACATTTGTGGGAGGGAGCTTGCTCGCGAGGGCCGGTTCGGTCAGCACGCAACAGCGGCTTGGCCGAAGAGCTTAATCACCAGAATTAGCGTCATTGAATAAGAGAGATAAGAGATGAAAATCACCAAACTTACGACCTTCATCGTCCCACCTCGCTGGTGCTTCCTGAAAGTTGAAACCGACCAGGGCGTCACTGGCTGGGGCGAACCCGTTGTCGAAGGGCGAGCACACACGGTCGCCGCTGCCGTTGAAGAATTATCCGACTATCTGATCGGCAAAGACCCACGCAATATCGAAGACATTTGGACCGTGCTGTATCGCGGCGGCTTCTACCGGGGTGGCGCTATTCACATGAGCGCGCTGGCCGGCATCGACCAGGCGTTGTGGGACATCAAGGGCAAGGCGCTGGGCGTGTCGGTCAGTGATCTGTTGGGCGGCCAGGTGCGTGACAAGATCCGCGTGTACTCGTGGATTGGCGGCGACCGTCCTGCCGATACGGCGCGTGCTGCGAAAGAAGCGGTCGAACGCGGTTTCACCGCCGTGAAGATGAACGGCACCGAAGAGCTGCAGTTCCTCGATACCTTCGACAAGGTCGATCTGGCGCTGGCCAACGTCGCGGCCGTGCGTGATGCCGTCGGCCCGAACGTCGGGATTGGCGTCGATTTCCATGGCCGGGTGCACAAGCCCATGGCCAAGGTCCTGATGAAAGAGCTGGACCCGTACAAGCTGATGTTCATCGAGGAACCGGTGCTCAGCGAGAACTACGAAGCGTTAAAAGAGCTGGCGCCGTTGACCAGCACGCCGATTGCCCTGGGCGAGCGTTTGTTTTCGCGCTGGGATTTCAAGCGCGTGTTGAGTGAAGGCTACGTTGACATCATTCAGCCCGATGCCTCCCACGCAGGCGGTATCACCGAAACCCGCAAGATTGCCAACATGGCCGAAGCGTACGACGTCGCGCTCGCCTTGCATTGCCCGTTGGGCCCGATTGCGCTGGCGGCGTGCCTGCAACTGGATGCGGTTTGCTACAACGCGTTCATTCAGGAGCAGAGCCTGGGCATCCATTACAACGAGAGCAACGATCTGCTCGATTACATCAAGAATCCGGAAGTGTTCGACTACGACAAGGGCATGGTGAAGATCCCCAACGGTCCGGGCCTGGGCATCGAGATCAACGAGGAATACGTCAAGGAGCGCGCCGCCATCGGCCACCGCTGGCGCAACCCGATCTGGCGTCATGCCGATGGCAGTTTTGCCGAGTGGTGATATGCGGCTAGTTGCATAATCCTTGTAGGAGCTGCCGAAGGCTGCGATCAGGCTTGGCCGCGACAGCGAGTTTGAAGCCTATCGCAGCCTTCGGCAGCTCTTACAGGTTTACCTCCGATTTCCTGCTGTACCTGACCTCAGATAAACATAAAAAGAGGCACGACCCATGCGCACACAGACCCTTGCACAGGCGCGGGCCACGACCGCCACGCCGACCCGAAAACGCTTCTTCATCATGGTGCTGCTGTTCATCACCGTGGTCATCAACTATCTGGACCGCAGCAACCTGTCCATCGCCGCGCCCGCCCTGACCAGCGAGCTGGGCATCGACCCGGTGCACGTCGGCCTGATCTTCTCCGCATTCGGCTGGACCTACGTCGCCATGCAGTTGCCCGGCGGCTGGCTGGTGGATCGCGTGCCGCCGCGCATTCTCTATACCGTCGCCCTGGCCCTATGGTCACTGGCGACCATCATGCTGGGATTCGTCGGCAGCTTTATCGGCCTGTTCATTCTGCGGATGCTGGTCGGTGCGCTTGAAGCCCCGGCCTATCCAATCAACAGCCGGGTCGTCACCACCTGGTTTCCGGAGCGCGAGCGGGCGACAGCGGTGGGTTTCTACACCTCGGGCCAGTTCGTGGGTCTGGCGTTTCTCACGCCAGTACTGGCCTGGCTGCAAGCCACCTATGGTTGGCACATGGTGTTCGTTGCAACCGGCGCGGTCGGTGTGATCTGGGCCGCGATCTGGTACGCCGTGTATCGTGAACCCCGAGATTTCAAAGGCGCGAATCAGGCAGAAATCGACCTCATTACCGAAGGTGGCGGACTGGTGGATATCCAGGCCGACACCGACAAAGCCAAGCCGGGTTTCAGCTGGATGGATCTGGGCATCGTCCTGACCAAGCGCAAGCTGTGGGGCATCTATCTGGGCCAGTTCTGCCTGAACTCGACGCTGTGGTTCTTCCTGACCTGGTTCCCGACCTACCTGGTGAAATACCGCGGCATGGACTTCATCAAATCCGGCTTGCTGGCGTCGCTTCCGTTTCTTGCGGCCTTTGTCGGCGTGCTGTGCTCGGGATTCTTTTCAGACTGGCTGATCCGTCGCGGCCACACCGTGGGTTTTGCGCGCAAGCTGCCGATCATTGCCGGGCTGTTGATTTCCACCTCGATCATCGGCGCCAATTTCGTTGAATCGACGCCACTGGTGATTGCGTTCCTGGCGTTGGCGTTCTTCGGTAATGGCCTGGCGTCCATCACGTGGTCGCTGGTGTCGACCCTGGCCCCCGCGCGTTTGCTAGGTTTGACCGGAGGCACGTTCAACCTGATCGGCAACCTGGCGGCCATTGCCACGCCGATCGTGATCGGCTTTCTGGCGACAGGCGATTCGTTCGCGCCTGCGATCACTTACATCGCCGTATTGGCGCTGCTTGGGGCGCTGTCCTACATCCTGCTGGTGGGCAAGGTGGAGCGCATCGAGTTGTAACGACTGGCACGCTCCGAAGCTGGCGACGATAATGCCGCCAGCTCTCCGATTCGATAAGGCGCGATATGCACGACACTTCCGATATCCCAGGCATTGCCAGCAAAGATGCCGCGCCCACCGGGACGCAAACCTTGCTTCGCGGGCTGGGCGTTGTTCAGGCGGTGGCCGGTGGCGCGCGTGACCTCAAGGAAATCGCCCGACTGATCGGCACCACGCGCAGCACTACGCATCGCCTTGCCAGTTGCCTGGTGGAGGAGCGTTACCTGCGCGTGCTGCCGCAAGTGGGTTATCTGCTGGGGCCCAAGCTGATCGAGCTGGGGTTTCAGGCGCGCGAAGAAGTACCGCTGGCAATGCTGGCGCGACCGTTTCTTGATGAGTTGTCGACGTTGACCGGAGACACGGTGCACCTGGCGGTGCGTGATGGCGACGAGGTGCTATATCTGCACAAGAATCCGGGTCGTAACGGTCCGGAAATGCGTTCTCGGGTGGGCCATCGGATGCCCTTGGCGCGCACGGGCATTGGCAAGGCGTTGCTGCTGGACAGTGCCGAAAGTGAGTGGCTGCGGCTGTATGAAATCAGCCTCCCGGACGTCGCCCGTAACCCTTTATGGCCAGCGCATCAGGAACAATCCTGGGAGCAGATTCGTCAGCGCATGCATGAGTACGTGCAGGGCGGCTACGCGTTTGATCTGGAAGACAACGAACCGTCAATCCGCTGCGTGGCAGCGCCGATTCGTGATGCAAGCAAGCACATCGTGGCCGGGATCAGCATCGCCAGTACCGTGCCCTATATGCCGCTGGAAAAGATGACCGAACTGGTGCCACTGATTAAAGAGACGGCGGCGCGGTTGTCGGCGGAGTTGGGAGGGTGAGTTTGCGGTTTTGTGTCTGATGGAGATCAAAGTGGGAGCGGACCTGTCCGCGAAGAGGCCGGTACATTCGATACATTGCTGCCGTCTGTACTATCGCCTTCGCGGGCAGGTCCGCTCCCACAGTTGAGGTTTGACGCTGCCGTTACGCCTTCAACGTCGCCATATCAATCACGAAACGGTACTTCACATCGCCGGCAATCATCCGCGTGTAAGCCTCGTTGATGTTCTTGATATCAAGCATTTCGATGTCGCAGGTGATGTCATGCTCGGCGCAGAAATCCAGCACTTCCTGGGTTTCGGCAATACCGCCGATCAACGAGCCTGCCAGCACACGGCGCTTCATCACCAGGTTGGCTGCGTGCAGCGCCGGGTCAACCGGTTCGATCAGACCCACCAGAATATGCACGCCGTCAAAGCGCAGGGTTTCCAGGTACGGGTTCAAATCGTGCTGCACCGGAATGGTGTCCAGCAAGAAATCGAAGTGCCCGGCAGCCGCTTTCATCTGTTCGGCGTCGGTGGACACGATCACATGATCGGCACCCTGACGGCGCGCTTCTTCAGCCTTGCTGGCCGAACGAGTGAACAGCGTGACTTCAGCGCCCATGGCTTTGGCGAACTTGATGCCCATGTGGCCCAGACCGCCCATCCCCAGGATGCCGACCTTGTCGCCCGGTTCTACGCCATAGTGCTTGAGAGGCGAGTAAGTGGTGATGCCGGCGCAGAGAATCGGCGCAGCGGCTGCCAGGTCCAGCTTCTCGGGAATGCGCACCACGAAGTGCTCGCTGACCACGATGCTGTTTGAATAGCCGCCCATGGTATTGCTACCGTCGATGCGGTCCGGGGTGGCGTATGTCAGCGTCGGGCCTTCCAGGCAGTACTGCTCCAGATCCTGCGCGCAGGCTTCGCAATGACGGCATGAATCGACCATGCAGCCGACGCCGACCAGATCACCGATCTTGTGTTTGGTGACGTTGGCACCGACCGCGGTGACTTTGCCGACGATTTCGTGGCCCGGCATCAGCGGATAAACCGCGATGCCCCATTCGTTGCGCGCCTGGTGAATGTCGGAGTGGCAAACGCCGCAGTACATGATTTCGATCGCCACGTCGTCGACACGCGGGCTGCGGCGCTCGAAAGTCATGGGGGCGAGAGGAGTGGTGGCCGATTTGGCGGCGTAACCGATAGCTGTATACATGTAGAGCCTCGCGAGGAGATGACGAAAGAGACTCGCCATTGTCCGGATGCGAGTGGTGGTCGACCATGACCATTCCTACGGGTGTCATGCTCAATCCTCCGATGTTCGTCAGATCACCATCGTCAGAGCACGCTTATCTGCGATGATGCCAGTGTCTAATCCTCTGTCCGGTTACCCATGTCGTCCTCCCAAATCTCCGCACCCAATGCCACCCTCGTTTCATTGATCAAACCTTTGGCCGTGCGGCCGGGTTTCGTCCAGACGCATCTGTCAGGGGTGCAAGTGCTGTCTTGGGATCACTACGTCGCCAGCAGCCCGCAGATCTATGAGCCGAGCCTGATCATTCTCGCGCAAGGCAGCAAACTGGCCCGTCTCGGACCGCGCACGCTTGAGTACGGCGCCGGTCATTATCTGGTGCAAGCGCTGTCGGTCCCATTCATGTGCGAGACCTTTGCCACCGTCGATGCGCCGTTGTATGGCGTATCGGTATCCATCGACCGTCTGGTGCTGGGCGAGTTGGTGCAGTCGATGGGGCTGCTGCCAGATTCGGCGGTGAAGGCGCAGACGCCAGAATCGATGACCTCGGCGCAGCTGGATATTCGGATGCGTGAAAGTGTCGAGGGCCTGCTGCGTTGCCTGCACGATCCGCTGGATTGTCAGGTAATGGGTGCAGCGCGGGTGCGGGAGGTTTTGTACGTCGCCTTGCGCGGGCCGCAGGCTGGGGTGTTGCGGGCGTTGGTTGAACAGCAGGGGCATTTCGCCCGGATCGCGGCGTCGTTGCAGCACCTGCGCGATCATTACGATCAGGCGCTGAGCGTCGATCAACTGGCGAGCTGCGCCAACATGAGCGCGTCGACTTTTCACGAGCATTTCAAACGCAGCACCCTGTTGTCACCGGTGCAGTATCTCAAGCGTCTGCGCCTGATCAAGGCCCAGCAAATGCTGGTCGGGGAGGGGTTGGGCGTGGCGCAGGTGGCGCACAGCGTGGGCTATCAAAGCACGTCGCAATTCAGTCGCGAATACAAACGCTACTTCGAGCGCAGTCCGGGGGAGGAGGCTGCGCAAATGCGCATTCCTGCATGATGAAGGACGCCTGTAGGAGCGCGCTTGCCCGCGAAAGCGATTATTCATTCACCACATCGTGAAAGTTCTAATGCAATCGCGGGCAAGCGCGCTCCTACAAAGTCGGGGACTCACATATTCGGGTAAGTAGGTCCGCCCGAGCCTTCCGGTGCCACCCAGGTAATGTTCTGCGAAGGGTCCTTGATGTCACAGGTCTTGCAGTGCACACAGTTTTGCGCGTTGATCTGGAAACGCTTCTCGCCGTTTTCCTGGGTTACCACTTCGTACACGCCAGCCGGGCAATAACGCTGCGCCGGTTCATCCCACTTGGGCAGGTTGACGCTGATCGGGATGCTCGGGTCTTTTAGCTTCAGGTGGCAGGGTTGTTCTTCTTCATGGTTGGTGCCGGAAATGAACACCGAACTCAACTTGTCGAAGCTCAATTTGCCGTCAGGGCGCGGGTACTCGATTTTCTTAGAATCAGCCGCCAGCTTCATGCAGGCATAGTCTGGCGTAGTGTCGTGCAGCGTGAACGGGATCTTGCCGGCGAAGAGGTTCTGGTCGATGAAGTTGAACGCACCGCCCACGATCGCGCCGAACTTATGGATCGCCGGGCCAAAGTTGCGGCTGGCGAACAGTTCTTCGTGCAGCCAGCTGCCTTTGAACGCCTCGACGTACGTATTCAGTGCATCGCCGCCTTCATTGCCAGCGAACAGCGAGTCCGCCACAGCTTCGGCAGCCAGCATGCCCGACTTCATTGCGGTGTGGCTGCCCTTGATCTTGGCGAAGTTCAGCGTGCCGAGGTCGCAGCCGATCAGCGCGCCACCGGGGAAAACCATTTTCGGCAACGAGTTCAGGCCGCCTTTGCAAATCGCGCGGGCGCCGTAGCTGATGCGCTTGCCACCTTCGAGGTACTGCTTGAGCACCGGATGGTGCTTCATGCGCTGGAATTCATCGAACGGTGACAGGTACGGGTTGCTGTAAGAAAGATCGACGATCAACCCGACCACCACCTGATTGTTTTCCAGGTGATAAAGGAAGGAGCCGCCTGTGTTCTCGGTGCCGACGATATCCAGCGGCCAGCCCGCGGTGTGAACCACCAGGCCTGGCTCGTGTTTGGACGGATCAACTTCCCATATTTCCTTCAGGCCGATGCCGTAATGCTGGGCATCGGCTTCGCTGTCGAGGTTGAAGCGCTTGATCAATTGCTTGCCAATGTGGCCGCGGCAGCCTTCGGCGAACAAGGTGTACTTGCCGCGCAACTCCATGCCGGGGGTGTAGAGACCTTCCTTCGGATTGCCTTCGCGATCAACGCCCAGATCGCCAGTGAGGATGCCGCGCACCACACCGTTCTCGTCAATCAGCGCTTCCTGAGCCGCGAAGCCAGGGTAGATTTCTACGCCCAGGTTTTCAGCCTGCTGGGCCAGCCAGCGGCACAGATTGCCCAGGGAGATGATGTAGTTGCCGTCGTTGTGCATGGTCTTGGGCACAAAAAAGCCCGGCACTTTATTAGAAGCTTCCGGGTTTTTCAGGACGTAGATGTCATCGCGCTTGACCGGCGTGTTGAGCGGGGCGCCGAGTTCTTTCCAGTCGGGGAACAACTCATTGAGTGCGCGAGGTTCGAAGATAGCACCGGATAGGATATGGGCGCCGACTTCGGAGCCTTTTTCCACCACGCAGACGCTGATTTCCTGGCCAGCCTGAGCCGCCTTTTGTTTCAGGCGGCAGGCGGCAGAAAGCCCGGCGGGCCCGGCTCCGACGATGACGACGTCGAATTCCATGTATTCGCGTTCCACAGGCTATCTCCTACTCAGGGCTCAACAGTATTTTTTTATATGAAGCAAAAATCGACACACGGAACGATGTTTCCCCGGGTGTCATCTCAAAGGGGCGCATTATATCTACACCACCCGGCAGGTCCAATACAAACGTTTGTTTGAAATGGCCGCAGGGCGGATAAAACATGGCGGCGCGGCTTGCGACTGGCGTTTTTGTCGTATTGACCCGACTAGGTGTTCCGGTCAAGATACGGGCGGTTTTGCGCTCGCCGTAGGCTGACCGTCAGAACAGGAACACCTCTAAAGACGTTGCAGGCGTCGTGCGACCAATCACATCCAATTGGCGCAGTTGCAGGCGGGGTGCAGTTTACACACCCTCCCGACGTCTGGCTTGGAATGCGGGGTTTGAGCGTCTGTTTTTGTCGAACTCACCTTTCAGCAAGCACCAATACAGGGTTTTCAGAGGTGTTCTTTACACTGACGCGTACTTTTCGCCGGGCATGACCTGGCGACTTTCTTTTCACCGGAGAGTAACGAGGAATCCATGAAGGTTCTTGTAGCTGTCAAACGAGTGGTCGACTACAACGTCAAGGTTCGCGTCAAAGCGGACAACTCCGGCGTCGATCTCGCTAACGTCAAAATGTCGATGAACCCCTTCTGCGAAATCGCTGTAGAAGAAGCCGTTCGCCTGAAAGAGAAGGGCGTCGCCACCGAGATCGTCGTTGTTTCCATCGGCCCGACCACTGCTCAGGAGCAACTGCGTACCGCGTTGGCACTGGGTGCTGATCGTGCCATCCTCGTTGAATCCACTGAGGAGCTGACCTCGCTTGCCATCGCCAAGCTGCTCAAGGCTGTGGTTGATAAAGAGCAGCCGCAGCTGGTGATCCTCGGCAAGCAGGCCATCGACAGCGATAACAACCAGACCGGCCAGATGCTCGCCGCGCTGAGCGGTTACGCTCAAGGCACCTTTGCCTCCAAAGTCGAAGTATCCGGTGACAGCGTCAGCGTGACCCGTGAAGTCGATGCCGGCGCGCAAACCGTTTCCCTGAAGTTGCCAGCGATCGTGACCACAGACCTGCGTCTGAACGAGCCACGCTACGCTTCGCTGCCCAACATCATGAAAGCCAAGAAGAAGCCGCTTGAAGTGCTGACGCCTGATGCGCTGGGTGTTTCCACTGCCTCGACCAACAAGACACTCAAGGTTGAAGCGCCGGCTGCTCGCAGCGCGGGCATCAAGGTCAAGTCGGTTGCCGAACTGGTCGAGAAACTGAAAAACGAAGCGAAGGTAATCTGATTATGACTATCTTGGTAATCGCTGAGCATGAAAATGGCGTGGTCGCTCCCGCTACTCTAAATACCGTTGCTGCGGCCTCAAAAATCGGTGGCGACATCCACGTTCTCGTCGCGGGCCAAAGTGTCGGCGCTGTGGGCGAAGCCGCTGCGAAAATCGCTGGCGTGAGCAAAGTCCTCGTTGCCGACAACGCTGCTTACGCGCACCAGTTGCCGGAAAACGTTGCGCCGCTGGTGGTTGAGCTTGCGTCTGCTTACAGCCACGTTCTGGCTGCTGCTACGTCCAACGGCAAGAACATTCTGCCGCGCGTCGCTGCGCAACTGGATGTCGATCAGATCTCCGAGATCATTTCCGTTGAAAGCGCTGACACTTTCAAGCGTCCGATCTACGCCGGTAACGCCATCGCCACTGTGCAATCGTCGGCTCCGATCAAAGTCATCACCGTACGTGCAACCGGTTTCGACGCCGTTGCTGCCGAAGGTGGCTCAGCCGCAGTCGAATCAGTGTCTGCTGCACATGATGCAGGCAAGTCGTCTTTCGTCAGCGAAGAGCTGGCCAAGTCGGATCGCCCAGAACTGACCGCAGCCAAGATCGTCGTTTCCGGCGGTCGCGGCATGCAAAATGGCGACAACTTCAAGCACCTGTACGCCCTGGCCGACAAGCTTGGCGCTGCGGTCGGCGCATCTCGCGCTGCAGTGGACGCAGGCTTTGTCCCCAACGACATGCAGGTCGGTCAGACCGGCAAGATTGTCGCGCCACAGCTGTACATTGCTGTCGGTATCTCCGGCGCGATCCAGCATCTGGCCGGCATGAAGGATTCCAAAGTGATCGTTGCGATCAACAAGGATGAAGAGGCGCCAATCTTCCAGGTGGCTGATTACGGTCTGGTGGCTGATCTGTTCGAAGCGATCCCCGAGTTGGAGAAGCTGGTTTAATCCAGTCGCCTGACTTATAAAGAGACCCGTTTGTTTCGGGCTGTTCGCAAGTGTTCTGCCGTCGGGGTTACTGATGGCATGCGCTTTGATCAGTCAGTGATGAGCGGGTTTTTTATTGGCCAGCTTTTATAAAGAAAAGAAAGGAATTTACCCATGTCGTCACGGCTGACGCTGACATTGCTGCTTGCGGGTCTGGCCGCGTTGCCTGCGCTGTCCATGGCTGGCGGAAAGTGCGAGCGGCTGATCATTACTGGCAGCCCGGATGCGCCGCCCTACTTGTGGCGCGATCCGCAGGACCAGAAACACCTGATGGGCGCAAACGCTGACTTGCTTAAAGAAGCCGCGCAGCAGATGGGCGTAAAAATCGAGGTGGTGTATGCCGGCAAGCGCAGCCAGGCACTCGATGAAGTGCGCAGCGGACGCATGGATATTCTGGCCGACGCGCCGTTGAACGCCGCCGAACTCGAATCGCTGGATTTCATTCATCCGCCCATCGTTCAAAACGAAATAATGGTCTGGACCCACAAGGACCATGCAGTGCCGTTCAATCTGATGGCTGATCTGCAGGGCCACCGGGGCGCTCTGTCCGAGAAGACCCGAATCACGGCGTCCTTTGAAGCGTCGATCAAAGAGCATCTGACCCTCGACAAACAGCCGAACCTGACCCAGACCTTTCAACAGTTGCTGGCAGGGAAGGTCGAATACGTCCTGGCGGGGCGTTATGCCGGGATGGCGATGGCGCAGACTTTAAGCCCGGCGGGTGAGTGGGTGGCTCAGCCTTTGGCGCTGGACAAGCCCGGTCTCTATCTCGCGTTGTCATTCAATTCAGCCTGCAACGATCCTTGGCTACGCGGACAGCTCGCAAAAAGAATGACAGAATTGGCCGCTTCGGGTCGTGCCGCTGAAGCCATCAGACGCAATGTCGAGCTGTGGAAAGCCCAGCTTCAACAGCCAGCCAGCACCACAAACCAGTAGGAATGTTGTTTTGAGAATTCGACCTTTATTCGCAGCCATGGCGCTTGCCAGTCTGTTTGGCTGCGCGAATGATCCCGCACCGACCGAGCAGCTGAAACTCACCGAGCAAGCGGTAGCTCAGGCAAGTGCCGTGGGCGCCACCGATGATGAGCCGGATATGGGGATGGCACAGGCCAAGCTCATCCAGGCTCGCGCAGATATGCAAGACAAGTCCTACAAGGATGCGCGGATGCAGGCTGAACAGGCAGAACTTGATGCCCGGCTGGCCGAGGCTCGGGTGTTGACGTTGAAAAGTGAAGAGCAGTTGACCCAGGTGAATACCCGGCTCAATCGTCTGCGCAAGCAGTTGGGGGAGCCGCAGTGAATGCTATTCCTCGAGCGTTGAGCGTCTGCCTCCTGCTAGGCACGGCTGGACTCTATGGTTGCGCGGGCCACCAGAGCAATGACAGTGCATTGCAGTCTGCCAGCGCTGATTTCCAAAAGGTCAAAGAAGACACCAACGTGCTGCGCAGCGCGCCGAAGGATGTCATCCGCGCTGGCGAATTGCTGGGCCGGGCGGAGCGTCTTTCGGGCTATATCGGCAGCGGTGAAGACGTCAGTCATTATGCTTATCTGAGCAGTCGCTACAGTGCGATCGCCCAGGAGCACAGTAAATTGCTGCTCAATCAGGAGCGCCTCGCCCGGTTGGAACTAGAGCGTCAGCGTCTGCAATTGGCCCTTCGCGAGCAGAAACTGGCGGGGGCACAAGAGCAGGGGAAATGGGCAGAAGGTCAGATAATGAGCCTGTCGACCAATCAGACCGAGCGCGGGCTGGTGATGACGTTGGGTGACATGTTGTTTGATACGGGGCGCGCCGAGCTCAAACGCTCCGCCAATCGCACGGTTCTCAAGGTCGTGCAGTTTCTGCAGCTCAATCCCAAGCGGGTAGTGCGCATCGAGGGTTACACCGACAGCACCGGAGACAGCCAGGAAAATCAACAACTGGCCAAAGATCGCGCGCAATCGGTGGCTGATGTGCTGTCTGACCTGGGAATAGAAGATGAACGCATTCAGGTGGAAGGTTATGGCGATCAGTTTGCTGTCGCTGCAAACACCTCTGAACGCGGCAGGGCGCAAAATCGGCGGGTTGAGCTGGTTTTTTCGGATGAAAAAGGCCGACTAAGCGCGCCAAGGTAAAATATTTTTGCAACTGCCCGGCACGTTACTCCGATGCCGGACTTTTTTATGCCGATACGTCAGTGACGTTGGCGCATATGGCGCATTAAACTTTTCTGCACTCACACTTATTGCTGGTGAAGACCACAACTGTCCCCGTACACTTTGCGACTGTTCTGGCAGTTATTCATATTGATTGCTGGTGCAATTGATCATGAGCCGGATCGAGGGACGCAATAATGACCAATCTTCTGTTGTATCAACGCATCGCTCAGCAACTGGCCGAGGACATTCGGCGTGGTGTTTATCAGCCAGGAGAGCGAGTGCCGTCGGTACGCAAGATGAGTTCGCAGCTCAATGTGAGTCATGCCACCGTATTGCAGGCATACGCGAATCTCGAAGATCAGGGCCTCATTCGGGCGCGGCCCCAATCCGGCTATTACGTCCATCAGACCCCCGCACTCACTGCGCCGACCCCCGATATCGCGCGTGTTGAACGCCCAGGTCTTGTGACTCGCGCCAGTATTATCCAGCAGGTATTGGTGGAATCCCGCCGCGAAGGGGTTTTTGCGTTTGGTGCTGCGGTGCCTCACGTCGACTACCTGCCGGTTCGGGCACTTCACCAACAATTGGCAAAGGTGACGCGTTTTCAGAGTCCGCGCGCCTTCAGCTACATGTTCAGTCCCGGATTCGAACCCCTGCGCCGCCAAGTGGCTATTCGTATGCGCGATGCCGGTGTCGTGATCGATCCTTCCGAGGTCGTCATCACCCATGGCTGCGTCGATGCGTTACAGATGTCGCTGCGGGTGCTCACAAGTCCGGGGGATCTGATCGCCGCCGAGTCACCCACGTACTACGGCCTGCTGCAATTGGCCGACCTGCTGGGCCTGAAAGTCATCGAAATACCCAGCGACCCCACCACCGGCATCAGTCTGGAAGCGCTGCAACTGGCGGCCAATCAATGGTCGATCAAGGCGTTGGTGTTGACCTCGCGCCTGAGTAATCCGCTGGGTAGCACGATGCCAGAAGAGCGGCAAAAGCATTTGCTGCGGCTGGCGTCGGACTTCGATATTCAGATCGTCGAGGATGATATCTACGGCGAGCTCATGTACGAGCAAGGCAAGACCAAGTCCCTCAAGGCGTTCGACCGACTCGGGCGCGTCATCTACTGTTCGAGCTTTTCCAAGACCTTGTCGCCGGGTGTGCGCATTGGCTGGATGATCGCGGGAAAATATCAGGCTGAGATCCAGCGTCTGCAGACCTTCAGTACACACTCGGCGTGCAGCGTGACGCAGATGGCGGTAGCGTCCTACCTGGAAAACGGCGGCTACGACCGTCACCTGCGCTATATCCGCCAGGAGCATCGGAAAAACCTCAGCGCTTTCCAACTGGCAGTGCAACAGATGTTCCCGGAAGGCACCCAGATCAGCCGTCCGCTGGGTGGGTTTATTTTGTGGATCAGTCTGCCGGGGAGGGTCAATACGCAAGAGTTGCACGTGCGCGCGCTGGAACAGGGCATCAGCATTGCCCCCGGTTTAATATTTAGTAACACAGAACAATTCAACCACTGCATCCGCCTCAATTGCGGGATGCCCTGGAATCGCGAGGCTGAGCGGGCACTGATGACGCTGGGGATGCTGGCCAAACAGCTTTGTCAGGAAGCCGTGCAGGCTTGGTGAACCCTTTGCGAACTCAGGTTTCTACAGTTTGAGACAGCTCGGTTGGTACCTGTGGGCTTGCCACAGGGCCTGCATGGGGCCAGCATATGGCCTCTAACATTTTTGCCGTTTTGATCTATGAACTCATTGCGTTGTGTTGGCCTGTTAATGTTGGTGCTAATGAGCGGATGCGATGCTGACAAGCAGCCGCCACCCGCGCCTAAAGTTGCTTCCGAAGCCGTAGCTCCTGTGCCTCCCGCCACGCAAACTGTGGCGCCGGTAAGTGTTCCTGAGGCGAAAGCATCTGTTGCTGCTGAGGTGGCTAAGCCCCAACCCGTTGTCCATGAGCTGGCGCCCAATGTTTCAGCGGTGTCTGTGGTAGCAGCGAGCAAATCAACCCCTGTGGCGGCCAAGCCCTCCGTTGCCAGTGCGCCACCAAAAAGTGCGACGGGCAATGCAAAGTCGGCGAAGATCAAAGAAGACAATTCAGAAATAGCACGCCGCGCCCCTGTTGCCAGCAAGAGCAAGACCCCGGCCCAAGTGGTGAAAGATACGCGCTTGCCCAAGGCCGCTCTGGATTTGAGCCTGCCACCGGATATGGTCAAGCAGCTCACACCGCCCAGCAAAGTCATTACAGCTGCGCCTCATGCCAAGCCGTTGCTGCCAAAAATGTTTCCGGACGCTCAGGGCGATCCAGATTTCCAGCTCAATGGCCGATTGCTGAGCAACGAAATGCAGCTACAGCTGCGTAACGAATCGCGTCGCGACATCGAAGGCGCGGCTGTGGACTTCACCTTCAAACAGTAGTCGAGCATCGATACGCTAATCCCTGCGTTTTCAAACGGACGTTTTAGCGGTTAGTATCCTGCTGTCACTCATCACCTTTCAAGAGAATCCCTCATGGATTGTCGTCCGGGCTGTGGCGCTTGTTGCATCGCGCCGTCTATTTCTTCGCCGATTCCAGGTATGCCCAACGGCAAGCCTGCGGGAGAGCGCTGCCTGCATCTCTCGGTCGAAATGCTCTGTGCGCTGTTCGGGTTGGCTGGCCGTCCGGAGGTTTGCAGTCAGTTCAAGGCTGATCCCGAAGTCTGTGGGACCAATCAGCAAGAGGCGATTCGCTTGATTGGCTGGTGGGAGCAGGCCACCACCGCTGCTTAAGCGCGGGGCTGGATGATTCATCTGAACTTACGACAATAAGGAATAAAACATGGGTTCGCTGCATCGGATTGCGTTTGGACTGGGTTTTGCGATGTTGGTGGCTTGCGCCGCCCACGCAGAAGACTGGCAGGTTGCCAAGGACGAGGACGGGATCAAGATTTCACTGAGCGAGGTGGCAGGCTCCAAGTACAAGGCTTACCGCGGGGTAACGACCATTAAGGCCGATATCGCCAAATTGCGCGCCCTGCAGGAAGACGTCGCGGCCGCGTGTGCATGGATTCACGAATGCAAGTCGCAGAAGGTCCTCAAGCATGAGGGCGACAAGGTTTGGACCTACACCCAATTCAACACGCCTTGGCCGGTTACGCCCCGTGACTCGGTGTTGCAGGTCACAACCATTTCGTCCGCCGATGGCAGCCTGACACGCAATCTGGAGGGTCAACCGAAGTTCATCCCTGAAGAGCAGGGGTTCGTGCGTGTCGCTCAGGTGGAGGGGTTCTGGAAGTTCGTACCCAAAGGCGCGGGCGTTACGGAGGTCACCTACCAGGTACATACAGAGCCTGGTGGAAGCGTGCCATCTTGGCTGGCGAACAAATTTGTGGTGGATGCGCCTTTCAATACGCTGAAAGCGTTGAAAGATCGCGCTGAGAAGTAAACGTAGCGCCGCTGGCAGTACAGTTTCTGCAAATCACAAAAAAGGCTGCCACTGGCAGCCTTTTTTACATTCAGCGTTCGCTTATTTGCGATCGGCCAAGGGCACGATGTCGCGCGATACTTCGCCGGTGTACAGCTGGCGCGGACGGCCAATCTTGTAAGGGCTGGAGAGCATTTCTTTCCAGTGGGAGATCCAGCCGACGGTACGCGCCAGGGCGAAGATCACTGTGAACATGCTGGTTGGAATGCCGATCGCCTTGAGGATAATCCCCGAGTAGAAGTCCACATTCGGGTACAGCGAGCGCTCGATGAAATACGGATCGGTCAACGCGATCTCTTCCAGACGCATCGCCAGCTCCAACTGCGGATCGTTGGTGATGCCCAGCTCGCGCAGAACCTCATCGCAGGTCTGCTTCATCACGGTGGCGCGTGGGTCGCGGTTTTTGTAGACGCGGTGACCAAAGCCCATGAGCTTGAACGGGTCGTTCTTGTCCTTGGCCTTGGCGATGTAAGTGTCGATGTTCGAGACATCGCCAATTTCATCGAGCATGGTCAGAACGGCTTCGTTGGCGCCGCCGTGAGCCGGGCCCCAAAGCGCTGCGATACCGGCTGCGATACAGGCGAACGGGTTGGCACCCGAAGAACCAGCCATCCGGACGGTGGACGTCGAGGCATTTTGTTCGTGGTCGGCGTGGAGGATGAAGATTCGGTCCATTGCCTTGGCTAGCGTCGGGCTGATCGGTTTGATCTCGCACGGCGTGTTGAACATCATGTGCAGGAAGTTTTCCGCGTAGCTGAGGTCGTTGCGCGGGTACATCATGGGTTGGCCCATGGAGTACTTGTAAACCATTGCTGCCAGCGTCGGCATCTTGGCGACCAGGCGGATCGCCGAGATTTCCCGATGCTGCGGGTTATTGATGTCCAGGGAGTCGTGGTAGAACGCCGAGAGGGCGCCGACCACACCGCACATGACGGCCATCGGGTGGGCATCGCGGCGGAAGCCGTTGAAGAAGGTCTTCAACTGCTCGTGCACCATGGTGTGGTTCTTCACGGTGACAACGAATTGGGCCTTTTGCTCGGCAGTCGGCAGTTCGCCGTTGAGCAGCAGGTAACAGGTTTCCAGATAGTCCGATTGTTCGGCCAGTTGCTCGATCGGGTAGCCACGATGCAACAGAATGCCGTTGTCGCCATCGATGTAAGTGATCTTGGATTCGCATGAGGCCGTGGACATGAAGCCCGGGTCGAATGTGAAGCGCCCGGTGGCGGTCAGGCCGCGTACGTCGATTACATCGGGACCAACTGTGCCGGTCAGAATGGGCAGCTCGACGGGGGCTACGCCCTCGATGATCAACTGCGCTTTTTTGTCAGCCATGTGGCCTCCTATTTATGCTTCAAATCATCAGACAGACCCCCCACGCAGGGCCCGCACCACTATAGTGAGATAAATTCTAAAGTCAATTTGCCTAAAGTCCCGTCACAGAAGGGTTTAAGCAATGGTTTTCCGCGAATTTCCCTGCCATTTACGCCTTTTATCCTGCTAAAGCAATCCGCCATTGGGGTGGGGTCTGCGCGTTGTCATTAGTAACCTAACTGTCTATACTCGGCGTCCGACCGCCAGGGGCTTTGAGGCCCGTTTTTCTGGGGGTCGTCACTTCCTGGGTAGTGGGTACCTGACCAGTGCACTTCCCAATAATTTGCCCTGATTGTTAGGGGCTCTTCAGTGTGAAAAAAAGCCGTGAAAAGCCAACGACCTGTAAACCTAGACCTAAGGACCATCAAACTCCCCATCACCGGCGTAACGTCATTTCTTCATCGCGTTTCCGGCATCATCCTCTTCCTCGGCATTGCCATCATGCTTTACGCATTGAGCAAGTCGTTGGGTTCAGAGGAAGGTTTTGCCGAGGTGAAGGCATGCTTGACCAGCCCGCTGGCCAAGATCGTTGTGTGGGGTCTCCTGTCCTCCTTGCTGTATCACCTCGTGGCGGGCATTCGTCACTTGATCATGGATGCGGGTGTCGGTGAGACGCTGGAAGGCGGAAAACTGGGCTCGAAAATCATCATCGCCGTTTCCCTGGTGTTGATTGTTCTCGCGGGAGTTTGGATATGGTAACCAGTGTTACGAACCTGTCACGTTCGGGGCTTTATGACTGGATGGCACAGCGTGTGTCCGCGGTCGTGCTCGCGGCTTATTTCATTTTCCTGATCGGATACCTGATCGCGCACCCGGGCATCGATTTTGCCACGTGGCACGGTCTCTTTTCTCACACCGGGATGCGTATCTTCAGTCTGTTGGCGTTCGTTGCTCTGGGCGCTCACGCCTGGGTCGGCATGTGGACCATCGCCACTGACTACCTGACGCCAATGGCGCTGGGTTCGTCTGCAACGGCGGTGCGTTTCCTTTTCCAGGCAGTCTGCGGCATTGCGATGTTCGCGTACTTCGTCTGGGGTGTGCAGATTCTTTGGGGTATCTGATTCATGGCTAACATTAATACACTTTCATTCGACGCCATCATCATCGGCGGCGGCGGTGCAGGTATGCGTGCCGCACTGCAACTGGCTCAGGGCGGCCACAAGACCGCTGTAGTCACCAAGGTGTTTCCGACCCGTTCCCATACCGTTTCGGCTCAAGGCGGCATTACCTGCGCCATTGCTTCCGCCGATCCAAACGACGACTGGCGCTGGCACATGTACGATACCGTCAAAGGCTCCGATTACATCGGTGATCAGGACGCTATCGAGTACATGTGTTCCGTAGGCCCGGAAGCTGTGTTCGAACTCGAGCACATGGGTCTGCCGTTCTCCCGTACCGAGCAAGGGCGCATCTATCAGCGTCCATTCGGCGGTCAGTCCAAGGACTTCGGTAAAGGCGGACAGGCTGCGCGTACGTGCGCCGCTGCCGACCGTACCGGTCACGCGCTGCTGCACACTCTTTATCAGGCGAACCTGAAAGCTGGCACCGTATTCCTCAATGAATACTACGCAGTCGATCTGGTGAAGAACCAGGATGGTGCGTTCGTCGGCATCATCGCTATCTGCATCGAAACCGGTGAAACCTCCTACATTCGCGCTAGCGCGACTGTATTGGCTACCGGCGGCGCAGGCCGTATCTACTCCTCTACCACCAATGCGCTTATCAACACCGGCGACGGCGTTGGCATGGCATTGCGTGCAGGTGTTCCGGTCCAGGACATCGAAATGTGGCAGTTCCACCCAACCGGCATTGCTGGCGCGGGTGTACTGGTCACCGAAGGTTGCCGTGGTGAAGGCGGCTACCTGATCAACAAGCACGGTGAGCGTTTCATGGAGCGTTATGCTCCGAACGCGAAAGACCTTGCGGGTCGTGACGTAGTAGCGCGTTCGATGGTTAAAGAGATCATTGCCGGTAACGGCTGTGGTCCTGACGGCGATCACGTGATGCTCAAGCTCGATCACTTGGGCGAAGAAGTGCTGCACAGCCGTCTGCCAGGCATCATGGAGCTGTCGAAGACATTCGCTCACGTCGATCCGGCCGTCGCGCCGATCCCGGTTGTTCCAACCTGCCACTACATGATGGGCGGCGTGGCCACCAACATTCACGGTCAGGCGATCACTCAGGACGCTGCTGGCGTTGACACCATTATTCCGGGCCTGTTTGCGGTCGGTGAAGTGGCTTGCGTATCGGTCCACGGCGCCAATCGCCTGGGCGGCAACTCGCTGCTCGACCTGGTGGTCTTCGGTCGTGCTGCCGGTCTGCACCTGGAGCAAGCACTCAACGAAGGCATCGACTACCGTCGCGCCTCCGAAACCGACATCGACGTCGCCCTGGCTCGCCTCAGCAGCCTGAACGAACGCACCGATGGCGAAGACGTAGCAACCCTGCGCAAAGAGCTGCAAAGCTGCATGCAGAACTACTTCGGTGTATTCCGCACTGGCGAATACATGCAGAAGGGTATTGCTCAGCTGGCCGACCTGCGCACGCGCATCGCCAACGTCAAGATCAACGACAAGAGCCAGGCGTTCAACACTGCCCGGATCGAAGCGCTGGAGCTGCAAAACCTGCTGGAAGTGGCTGAGGCCACGGCAATCGCCGCCGAGCATCGCAAGGAATCCCGTGGCGCTCATGCCCGTGAAGACTTCGAAGATCGCGACGACATCAACTGGCTGTGCCACACCCTGTATTTCCCGGGTGAAAAACGCGTAGCCAAGCGTGCCGTGAACTTCTCACCGAAGACTGTTCCGACTTTCGAACCCATGATTCGGACTTACTAAGGGTGGCCGATATGTTGCAAGTCAGTGTTTATCGCTACAACCCGGATCAAGACGCTGCACCGTTCATGCAGGAGTTCCAGGTCAATACCAACGGCAAAGACCTGATGGTGCTGGACGTGCTTGCGCTGATCAAAGAGCAGGACGAAGGTTTCTCCTATCGTCGCTCTTGCCGCGAGGGTGTTTGCGGCTCCGATGGCATGAATATCAACGGCAAGAATGGTCTGGCGTGCATCACGCCGTTGTCGGCTGTGATCAAAGGCAACAAGCTGGTGGTTCGCCCACTGCCTGGTTTGCCGGTCATCCGTGACCTGGTCGTCGATATGAGCATCTTCTACAAGCAGTACGAGAAGGTGAAGCCATTCTTGCTGAACGACACGCCAGCTCCGGCTATCGAACGTCTGCAGACGCCGGAAGAGCGTGAAAAGCTTGACGGTCTGTACGAGTGCATCCTGTGCGCTTGCTGCTCGACGTCGTGCCCGTCCTTCTGGTGGAACCCTGACAAATTCCTGGGCCCTGCTGCATTGCTGCAAGCGTATCGCTTCCTGGCAGACAGCCGTGACACCAAGACACAGGAGCGTCTGGCGTCGCTGGATGATCCGTTCAGCGTGTTCCGTTGCCGCGGGATCATGAACTGCGTGAACGTGTGCCCTAAAGGTCTTAATCCGACCAAGGCGATCGGCCACGTACGCAGCATGCTTCTCAAAAGCGGTATCTGATTGTGTTGCACCTGTAACATCGATACATGTGTAAAGGCAGTACCGAAATCGCTGCGGCGCAGGCTTCAACCGGCGCCGTAGTTTTAACCTGAGCAGCAGCTGCTGTGGCTGCGGCTCTTATTTTGAAGAAATGAGACCAGCAGGGGCATCCGGGCTGGTACCCGGACTATCTGCGTGATCCCTAGTGGCTTGTTACAGTCGCTGCACATGGACTATTCAAGCTCGCTGTGGCGTCTGCGCCGGTGGTGTCCCCTTACCGAGGGTGACCAAGCATGCAAGAAAGCGTGATGCAGCGCATGTGGAACAGTGCCCACCTATCCGGTGGTAACGCTGCCTATGTGGAAGAGCTCTACGAGCTCTACCTGCACGACCCTAACGCTGTGCCAGAAGAGTGGCGCACCTACTTTCAGAAGTTGCCAGCTGATGGCAGCACTGCCACCGATGTATCGCATTCGACGATTCGCGATCATTTCGTGTTGCTGGGTAAAAACCAGCGCCGCGCTCAACCGGTCTCTGCCGGCAGCGTGAGCAGCGAGCACGAGAAGAAGCAAGTTGAAGTACTGCGGCTTATCCAGGCATTCCGTATGCGCGGCCATCAGGGTGCGCAACTCGATCCTCTGGGTTTGTGGAAGCGCACTGCGCCAGCTGACCTGTCGATCAACCATTACGGTTTGACCGACGCTGACCTCGACACCACGTTCCGTGCCGGAGACCTGTACATCGGCAAGGAGGAGTCGAGCCTACGCGAAATCGTTGACGCCTTGCAGAAGACATATTGCCGCACCATCGGCGCCGAGTTCACGCACATCGTCGATTCGACCCAGCGCAACTGGTTCATGCAGCGCCTCGAAAGCGTGCGCGGCCGTCCAGCATTCTCCGCCGACATTCAGAGCCATCTGCTCGAGCGTGTCACCGCGGCTGAGGGTCTGGAAAAATACCTGGGCACCAAATACCCGGGCACCAAGCGTTTCGGTCTGGAAGGCGGCGAAAGCCTGATTCCTATGCTCGATGAACTGATCCAGCGTTCCGGTTCCTACGGCACCAAGGAAATCGTCATCGGCATGGCTCACCGTGGCCGTCTGAACGTACTGGTCAACACCTTCGGCAAGAACCCTCGTGATTTGTTCGACGAGTTCGAAGGCAAGAAGAAAGTCGAGCTGGGTTCCGGTGACGTTAAATATCACCAGGGCTTCTCCTCCAACGTCATGACCACCGGTGGCGAAGTTCACCTGGCGATGGCATTCAACCCGTCTCACCTGGAGATCGTCTCTCCGGTGGTTGAGGGGTCGGTGCGTGCGCGTCAGGACCGTCGCAACGATGCGACCGGCGAAAAAGTCCTGCCGATCTCGCTCCATGGCGATGCTGCATTCGCGGGTCAGGGCGTCGTGCTCGAAACCTTCCAGATGTCGCAGACTCGTGGCTTCAAGACGGGCGGCACGATCCACATCGTGATCAACAACCAGGTTGGCTTCACTATCAGCAACCAGGAAGACTCGCGCTCCACCGAGTACGCGACCGACGTTGCCAAGATGATTCAGGCGCCGATTCTCCATGTGAATGGCGATGACCCTGAAGCAGTCGTGTTCGTGACGCAGCTGGCCATCGACTACCGCATGCAGTTCAAGCGTGACGTGGTGATCGATCTGGTTTGCTACCGTCGTCGCGGTCACAACGAAGCGGACGAGCCTAGTGGCACTCAGCCGCTGATGTATCAGCAGATCGCCAAGCAGCGCACTACTCGCGAGCTGTACGCCGAGTTTCTGGCCAACGCCGGCATTCTCGACGCCGCCGCTGCGCAAGCGAAAGTCGACGAATACCGCAATGCGCTCGACAACGGCATGCACGTTGTCAAAAGCCTGGTTAAAGAGCCGAACAAAGAGCTGTTCGTTGACTGGCGTCCTTATCTGGGCCACGCCTGGACTGCGCGTCACGACACCAGCTTCGACCTCAAGACCCTGCAGGAGCTGTCAGCCAAGCTGATGGAGTTGCCAGAAGGTTTCGTGGTTCAGCGTCAGGTTCAGAAGATCTACGAAGACCGTCAGAAAATGCAGCAGGGCGGCTTGCCGATCAACTGGGGTTACGCCGAAACCATGGCGTACGCGACCCTGGCGTTCGAAGGCCACCAGGTGCGTCTCACCGGTCAGGACGTTGGTCGTGGCACGTTCTCGCACCGTCATGCCGTTCTGCACAACCAGAAGGATGCAAGTACTTATATCCCTCTGCAGAACCTGTATGCCGGACAGCCGCGCTTCGATCTGTACGACTCATTCCTGTCGGAAGAGGCCGTGCTGGCGTTCGAATACGGTTATTCGACCACTCAGCCAAGCGCGCTGGTTATCTGGGAGGCTCAGTTCGGCGACTTCGCGAACGGTGCTCAGGTTGTCATCGACCAGTTCATCACCAGCGGCGAGCACAAGTGGGGCCGTCTATGCGGTCTGACCATGTTGCTGCCTCACGGTTATGAAGGGCAGGGGCCTGAACACTCGTCGGCACGTCTTGAGCGTTACTTGCAAGGCTGCGCCGAGCACAACATTCAGGTCTGCGTACCGACCACTCCAGCTCAGATCTACCATCTGCTGCGCCGTCAGGTGATCCGTCCGCTGCGCAAGCCGTTGATCGTGCTGACGCCCAAGTCGTTGCTGCGCCACAAGTTGGCCATCTCGACGCTGGAAGACCTCGCTCACGGCTCCTTCCAGACGGTCATCCCGGAAATCGACACCCTCGATGCCGCCAAAGTGACCCGTCTTGTGATGTGCAGCGGCAAGGTTTACTACGACCTGCTGGAAAAACGTCGTGCCGAAGGCCGTGAAGATATCGCCATCGTGCGTATCGAACAGCTCTACCCGTTCCCGGAAGACGACCTGATGGACGCGATTGCGTCGTACACCAACCTGACGAACGTCGTCTGGTGTCAGGAAGAACCGATGAACCAGGGCGCCTGGTACAGCAGTCAGCATCACTTGCGCCGTAGCATCGGCAACCACAATCGCAATCTCGTGCTCGAGTATGCCGGTCGTGACGCCTCTGCTGCTCCAGCTTGTGGCTACGCATCGATGCACGCCGAACAGCAGGAAAAACTGCTGAAAGACGCGTTCACTGTTTAACGCCTTCGCGCATTTGAAACCGAATTAAGGAATTTTGAATAATGGCTATTGAGATCAAAGCCCCCTCTTTCCCGGAATCTGTTGCCGACGGCACCATTTCCAAATGGCACAAGCAACCGGGCGAAGCGGTAAAACGTGACGAGCTGCTGGTCGACATCGAGACTGACAAAGTCGTTCTCGAAGTTCTGGCCGAAGCCGATGGCGTGTTGGCATCGATCGTAAAAGGCGAGGGCGAGACTGTCCTTTCCAATGAGTTGATTGCAACGCTGGACGCGGGTGGCACTGCTTCTGCTGCTCCGGCTGCCGCTGCCGCACCTGCCGCTGCACCTGCTGCAAATTCCGCTCCTGCTCAGGCTGCTTCGGCGCCAGCTGCTCCGGCTTCTGACGACGACGCAATCGGTGGCCCTGCTGCTCGCAAGCTGGCTGAAGAAAACGGCATCAACCTGGCCAGCGTCAAGGGCACAGGCAAAGACGGCCGTATCACGAAGGAAGACATCGTTGCCGCTGTAGAAGCGAAGAAATCCGCTCCTGCTGCTGCACCGGCTGCCAAACCTGCGGCTGCGGCTGCTCCTGTGGCTGCCGCTGGCGACCGCACCGAGAAACGCGTGCCGATGACTCGCGTTCGTGCCACCGTGGCCAAGCGTCTGGTTGAAGCACAGTCGAACATGGCCATGTTGACCACCTTCAACGAAGTCGACATGACCGAAGTCATGGCTCTGCGTTCGAAGTACAAGGATCTGTTCGAGAAGTCTCACAACGGCGTGCGCCTGGGCTTCATGTCATTCTTCGTCAAGGCCGCCACCGAAGCGCTGAAACGTTTCCCGGCAGTCAACGCGTCGATCGACGGTTCGGACATCGTTTACCACGGCTATGCCGACGTCGGTGTTGCCGTTTCCAGCGACCGTGGCCTGGTGGTTCCGGTCCTGCGTAACGCAGAACACATGAGCCTGGCTGAAATCGAAGGCGGCATCGCTGCATACGGCAAGAAAGCTCGTGACGGCAAGCTGTCCATCGACGAGATGACTGGCGGCACGTTCACCATCACCAACGGCGGCACCTTCGGCTCGATGATGTCGACCCCGATCGTCAACCCGCCGCAGGCCGCGATCCTTGGCATGCACAACATCCTGCAGCGCCCGATGGCGATCAACGGTCAGGTTGTGATTCGTCCGATGATGTATCTGGCTCTGTCCTACGATCACCGTTTGATCGATGGTAAAGAAGCCGTGACGTTCCTGGTGACCATCAAGAACCTGCTGGAAGATCCGGCTCGTCTGTTGCTGGACATCTAATGAAACAGCCTCAAGCTGCAAGCCGTAAGCTTCAAGTCAGAAGCGGTCCGGTGAGCAGTTTGAGGCTGGTGGTTGGTATCCAATGAATAAGTCGCAAGCCGATTCTGCAGTTCAACGCGGATCAGCTTGTAGCTTGCAGCTTAAAGCTCGCAGCTAAAGAGGAACTCTTTGTTATGTCCCAGAAATTCGACGTGGTAGTGATTGGCGCAGGCCCTGGCGGTTATGTTGCCGCCATCAAGGCTGCGCAACTTGGTCTCAAGACTGCCTGCATCGAGAAATATCAGGACAAGGAGGGCAAGCTGGCCCTAGGCGGCACTTGCCTGAACGTGGGTTGCATTCCATCCAAGGCGCTGCTGGACAGCTCCTGGAAATTTTACGAAGCCAAGAATGGCTTCGCTGTTCACGGTATCACCACGTCTGAAGTGAAGATGGACGTGACAGCCATGATTGGCCGCAAGTCGCAAATCGTCAAAGGCCTGACCGGTGGCGTTGCCAGCCTGTTCAAAGCCAACGGCGTTACTTCCCTGCAAGGCCACGGCAAGCTGCTGGCCGGCAAGAAAGTCGAACTGACCGGCGTTGACGGCACCGTTGAAATCATCGAAGCCGATCACGTGATCCTGGCCTCGGGCTCGCGCCCGATCGACATTCCGCCTGCACCGGTCAACCAGGTCACCATCGTCGATTCGACGGGTGCTCTGGAATTCCCCTCCGTGCCTGAGCGTCTTTGCGTGATCGGCGCCGGCGTTATCGGCCTGGAACTGGGTTCGGTCTGGGCTCGTCTGGGTTCCAAGGTCACTGTTCTCGAAGCCCTGGAGAAATTCCTGCCAGCCGCTGACGAAGCCGTTGCCAAGGAAGCGCAGAAGACGTTCACCAAGCAGGGTCTGGACATCAAGCTGGGCGCTCGCGTCACCGGTTCGAAAGTCAACGGCGACGAAGTCGTTGTGACCTACACCGACAAGGACGGCGAGCAGAACATTACGTTCGATCGCGTTATCGTCGCTGTTGGCCGTCGTCCTGTGACCACTGACCTGCTGGCTTCGGACAGCGGTGTGGATATCGACGAACGCGGCTTCATCTTCGTCAATGATCAGTGCGAAACCAGCGTTCCCGGCGTTTACGCGATCGGTGACGTGGTCCGTGGTCTGATGCTGGCCCACAAGGCTTCTGAAGAAGGCATCATGGTCGTCGAGCGAATCAAGGGTCACAAGACCCAGATGAACTACGACCTGATCCCGTCTGTTATTTACACTCACCCGGAAATCGCCTGGGTAGGCAAGACCGAGCAGACCTTGAAGGCCGAAGGCGTTGAAGTTAATGTCGGCAGCTTCCCGTTCGCGGCAAGTGGTCGTGCAATGGCCGCCAACGACACCGGTGGTTTCGTCAAAGTTATCGCTGATGCCAAGACTGACCGCGTACTGGGTGTTCACGTGATCGGTCCGGGCGCAGCAGAACTGGTACAGCAAGGCGCGATCGGTATGGAGTTCGGCACCAGTGCCGAAGATATCGGCATGATGGTCTTCTCCCACCCGACGTTGTCTGAGGCGCTGCACGAAGCAGCGCTGGCAGTGAATGGCGGCGCCATCCACATCCAGAACAAGAAAAAACGCTAAGACAAAAAGAAACCACGACGCGCAGCCCGTCGTGAGCCCTGCGAGCAGGGTTCACCGCGGAAAGTTCGTCGGACTCGACCCTTCGGAAGGCCCCTGGCACGTATGCGTATGTGTCCGGGGCGTCCGGGAGTAGCGGTCACAGGTGGTGCGGCACGTTTCGACGCGCAGCACCGAATGCGCAGTACCTAACGAAGACGGTAATAAGCATGAATCTTCATGAGTATCAGGGTAAGCAGCTGTTCGCTGAGTACGGCCTGCCAGTATCCAAAGGCTACGCGGTAGACACCCCGGAAGCGGCAGCAGAAGCTTGCGACAAGATTGGCGGAACCGAGTGGGTCGTCAAAGCCCAGGTTCACGCTGGTGGTCGCGGTAAAGCGGGCGGCGTCAAGCTGGTTCGCAGCAAAGAAGACGCAGCGGCATTCGCTCAGCAATGGCTGGGCAAGCGTCTGGTGACTTACCAGACTGATGCGGCCGGTCAGCCAGTTACCAAGATCCTGGTTGAATCCTGCACTGACATCGCCAAAGAGCTGTACCTGGGCGCTGTAGTTGATCGCTCGAGCCGTCGCATTGTGTTCATGGCGTCCACCGAAGGTGGCGTGGACATCGAGAAAATCGCTCACGACACGCCTGAGAAAATCCTCAAGGCCACCATCGATCCACTGGTTGGCGCTCAGCCATTCCAGGGTCGCGATCTGGCATTCCAGCTGGGTCTGGAAGGCAAGCAGGTCACTCAGTTCGCCAAGATCTTCACCGGTCTTGCCAAGCTGTTCCAAGACCACGACCTGGCTCTGCTGGAAGTGAACCCACTGGTGATCAAGGCTGACGGCGATCTGCATTGCCTCGACGCCAAGATCAACATCGACGCCAACGCCATGTACCGTCAGCCAAAGCTGAAGGCTTTCCACGACCCATCGCAAGATGACCCACGTGAAGCCCACGCTGCCAAGTTCGAACTGAACTACGTGGCACTGGAAGGCAACATCGGCTGCATGGTCAACGGTGCCGGTCTGGCCATGGGTACCATGGACATCGTCAACCTGCATGGCGGCAAGCCAGCCAACTTCCTTGACGTTGGCGGCGGTGCTACCAAAGAACGCGTTACCGAAGCGTTCAAGATCATCCTGTCCGACACCAATGTTGCCGCGGTTCTGGTCAACATCTTCGGCGGTATAGTTCGTTGCGACATGATTGCTGAAGGCATCATCGGCGCAGTGAAGGAAGTAGGCGTGAAAATCCCGGTCGTTGTGCGTCTTGAAGGCAACAACGCGGACCTGGGCGCTAAAGTACTGGCAGAAAGCGGCTTGAACATCATTGCAGCTACCAGCCTGACCGACGCTGCTCAACAAGTCGTCAAAGCTGCGGAGGGCAAATAATGAGCGTCCTGATCAACAAAGACACCAAAGTTATCTGCCAGGGTTTCACTGGTTCGCAAGGTACTTTCCACTCCGAACAAGCCATTGCCTACGGCACTAAGATGGTTGGCGGCGTGACTCCAGGCAAAGGCGGCACCACGCACCTGAACCTGCCGGTGTTCAACACCGTTCGCGAAGCTGTAGAGAAAACCGGCGCAACCGCTTCGGTCATCTACGTTCCGGCTCCTTTCTGCAAAGATTCGATCCTGGAAGCAGCGTTCGGCGGCATCAAGCTGATCATCTGCATCACCGAAGGCATTCCTACCCTGGATATGCTGGATGCCAAGGTCAAGTGCGACGAGCTGGGTGTAGTTCTGATCGGTCCTAACTGCCCAGGCGTTATCACTCCGGGCGAGTGCAAGATCGGCATCATGCCAGGTCACATTCACTTGCCAGGCAAAGTCGGTATCGTGTCGCGCTCCGGCACCCTGACTTACGAAGCTGTGAAGCAGACCACTGACGCCGGTTTCGGTCAGTCGACTTGCGTCGGTATCGGTGGTGACCCGATTCCGGGTTCGAACTTCATCGACATCCTGAAGCTGTTCCAGGAAGACCCAAAGACCGAAGCGATCGTCATGATCGGCGAGATCGGTGGTTCGGCTGAAGAAGAAGCGGCTGCCTACATCAAGGCACACGTGACCAAGCCGGTTGTTTCCTACATCGCTGGTGTGACTGCTCCTCCGGGCAAGCGCATGGGCCATGCTGGCGCAATCATCTCTGGCGGCAAAGGCACTGCAGACGAGAAATTCGCTGCACTGCAAGACGCAGGCGTAAAAACCGTGCGTTCGCTGGCAGATATCGGCAAAGCCTTGGCTGAGCTGACTGGTTGGGAAGTGAAGAAGGCTTAATCGCCCTCTGATGACTGTCTGATCGACAAAAGCCACCTTCGGGTGGCTTTTGTGTTTCTGATGCGCCGGTTTCACTGCTGTGACGCCGAACCTGTTGGAGCGAGGCTTGCCCGCGAAGCTCAAAATGAGCTGTATCAGGTAACTGAGGTGCTGACTTCGCGGGCAAGCCGAGCTCCAACAGGTTTCAGCCTCTTCATTTGTAAGACATGTCCGAGATGCGACACGAACGTGCAGACATCGGTCGGCGCGCCCTGTATCGGTGCGGAAAATAAGGTAGGCTAGCCGCCATTTTGCGCAGCAGGTCCCACAAGGCCCCGTATCGCGCATTGGGCCAACTCTAAAAGAGTCGGCAGCATTTCCCTCACCCTTCGGGAAATCCTCTCCTTAATTCCGATTCAGCAGTGTGGTTTCTTTGATGAAAGTGTTGAAAGGTCAGGACATCCTGGCATTGGGTTTCATGACGTTCGCGTTGTTTGTAGGCGCTGGCAATATCATCTTCCCCCCGATCGTTGGCTTGCAGGCAGGTCCCCATGTGTGGATGGCTGCATTGGGCTTTCTGGTCACGGCAGTAGGCCTTCCCGTTGTGACCGTCATCGCGCTCGCAAAGGTCGGCGGTGCCATGGACGCGTTGAGCAGTCCGATCGGCAAGGTCGCAGGCGGCGTCCTTGCAGCCGTTGCCTATCTTGCAGTGGGCCCGCTGTTCGCGACACCGCGCACCGCGACGGTGTCTTTTGAGGTAGGTCTGGCGCCGTTGACCGGCGAAAGCCCCCTGGCACTGTTTCTCTACAGTCTGGTTTATTTCCTGTTGGTGTTTTGGGTGTCGCTCTATCCCGGCCGGCTGCTGGACACCGTCGGACGCTTTCTCGCGCCGCTGAAAATCATCGCGCTGGCGGCACTGGGCATCGCAGCGTTTGCGTTGCCGGCGGGCGATATCGGAACGGCAGAACCTGCCTACGTTGCAGCGCCGTTTTCCCAAGGCTTCATCAACGGCTACCTGACCATGGACACGCTGGGGGCTTTGGTTTTCGGCATCGTGATCGTCAACGCGATTCGCTCACGAGGGGTTGAATCGCCCAAGCTGATCACCCGTTACGCCATCATTGCGGGCCTGATTGCCGGCGTTGGTCTGGCGTTGGTGTACATCAGCCTGTTCCGCCTGGGGTCAGGCAGCCATGCAGTCGCTGCCGGTGCGAGCAATGGCGCCGCCGTGCTGCATGCTTATGTGCAGCATACCTTCGGCTCGCTGGGCAGTGGCTTCCTCGCGGTGCTTATTTCGCTCGCATGTCTGGTCACGGCAGTGGGCCTGACCTGCGCCTGTGCCGAATACTTCAGCCGGGTACTGCCGCTGTCCTACAAGACTTTGGTAGTCATCCTGGCAGTGTTCTCGCTGCTGGTATCCAACCTTGGGCTGACCAACCTGATCCAGTTCTCGATTCCCGTGCTCACCGCTATTTATCCGCCGTGCATCGCGCTGGTGGCGTTGAGCTTCTGCAAGGATTTCTGGTCCGAGCAAGGTCGCATCGTGGCGCCGGTAATGCTGGTTTCGCTGCTGTTCGGGATGGTCGATGCGTGCAAAGGCGCAGGGTTTGGCGAATACCTGCCGGCGACATTCACCCATCTGCCACTGAGTGAGCAAGGTCTGGCCTGGCTGGTACCTGCGCTGATTACGTTGTTCTGTGCGTTCGTGGTAGATCGGGTGCTGGGCAAGCGAGCCGAGGCGCTGGCTTGAAGGGAGGGTGGTCAAATTAACGTTGGCCATTTGACCTTCTGCTGAAAATAATAAAGCCCGCTGAGTGCGGGCTTCATTATTTGGAAACTTGTAAGCTTACTGCTTAGTTGGTGCAGGCGCTTGCTGGTTGGCCTCTTTAGCGCGCTCTTGCGCAGCTTCGGCGTTTTTCTGAGCAGCTTCCTGACTTTCTTTGGCGGCGTCGTTTACTTTGTCCTGAGCCTTTTGCATCGACTCCTGGGATTCTTGAGCGGCCTTGTTGGCATCTTGTTGTTTGTCCTCGGATTTTTTATCGCAGGCAGCGAGACCAAGGGTGGCAGAAAGCATCAGGGCGATAGCTAAAGTTTTACGCATGGGGTGTTTCTCCTTATTGAATATCTACGAGCCTTCGAGCACGGGCCCATAAATTAAGTTCCACATTTTGCGTATAGAAATGAATAAGTGTTTCCGCGCTCTTACGCTACGCTTAGTTTGCTGCGCAGGCTAAACGTTTTCGCTCTATTGACTGGCCGCCGTTATTGCGAATACAGCCAGCCAGACTGCTGAATCAACGATCCGGTTTTTATGCCTCTTGAAATCCGTCGCCCAGCCCCCACCTTGATGACAACCCGCTGCCAAGCTCAGGGCTGCCTTGACTTGGTGACTAATGCCATCTGATCGGAGTTTGATGACCATGAGTGTGGAAACTCAAAAGGAAACCCTGGGCTTCCAGACCGAGGTAAAGCAACTGCTGCACCTCATGATCCATTCGCTGTATTCGAACAAGGAGATTTTTCTCCGCGAATTGATCTCGAACGCCTCTGACGCTGTCGACAAATTGCGCTTTGAAGCGTTGTCCCATCCGGACCTGCTTGAAGGCGGCGCAGAGCTGAAAATCCGCGTGAGCTTCGACAAGGACGCCAATACCGTCACCCTCGAAGACAACGGTATCGGCATGAGCCGCGAAGACGCCGTCACCCATTTGGGCACGATCGCCAAATCCGGTACAGCTGACTTCATGAAGCATCTGTCGGGCGATCAGAAAAAAGACTCGCACCTGATTGGCCAGTTCGGCGTCGGTTTCTACTCGGCGTTCATCGTTGCAGACCAAGTGGATGTATTCAGTCGCCGTGCCGGCCTCGCTGCCAGCGAAGGCGTGCATTGGTCGTCCAAGGGCGAAGGCGAGTTCGAAATAGCGACCGTTGAGAAAGCTGAGCGCGGTACGCGTATCGTGCTGCACCTCAAGTCGGGCGAAAACGAATTTGCCGACGGCTACCGTCTGCGCAACATCATCAAGAAGTACTCCGACCACATCGCATTGCCAATCGAGCTGCCAAAAGAACAGGCCGCCGTCGAAGGTGAGGAGGCGCCAGCCACTGACTGGGAAACCGTCAACCGCGCAAGCGCCTTGTGGACCCGTCCTCGCAGCGAAGTCAAAGACGAGGAATACCAGGAGTTCTACAAGCACGTCGCCCACGATTTCGAGAACCCGCTGAGCTGGAGCCATAACAAGGTTGAAGGCAAGCTGGAATACAATTCGCTGCTGTACGTGCCGGCACGCGCACCGTTCGATCTTTACCAGCGTGAAGCACCACGCGGGCTGAAGCTTTACGTTCAGCGTGTATTTGTCATGGATCAGGCTGAGTCTTTCTTGCCGCTCTACCTGCGCTTCGTCAAGGGTGTGGTCGATTCCAACGATCTGTCGTTGAACGTCTCCCGTGAGATCCTGCAGAAAGACCCGATCATCGACTCGATGAAGTCGGCGCTGACCAAGCGCGTGCTGGACATGCTGGAAAAACTGGCCAAGAACGAGCCCGAGCAATACAAAGGCTTCTGGAAAAACTTCGGTCAGGTCATGAAAGAAGGCCCGGCGGAAGACTTCGCCAACAAGGAAAAAATCGCTGGCCTGTTGCGTTTCGCATCTACCTCCAGCGAAGACGGCGAGCAAAGCGTGTCTCTGGCTGAATACCTGGCGCGCGCCAAGGAAGGTCAGGACAAGATTTACTACCTTACGGGCGAAAGCTACGCGCAGGTCAAGAACAGCCCGCACTTGGAAGTCTTCCGCAAGAAAGGCATCGAAGTGCTGCTGCTGACAGACCGTATCGATGAGTGGCTGATGAGCTATGTCACCGACTTCGACGGCAAGGGTTTTGTCGACGTGGCACGTGGTGACCTGGACTTGGGCAAGCTTGACTCCGAAGAGGACAAGAAGGCTCAGGAAGAGGTCGCCAAGGACAAAGAAGGGCTTATCGAACGCCTGAAAGCTGCGCTGGGTGAGGCTGTCAGTGAGGTGCGGGTTTCGCACCGCCTGACCGATTCGCCTGCGATTCTGGCCATCGGTGAGCAGGATCTCGGGCTGCAAATGCGTCAGATCCTTGAGGCCAGTGGTCAGAAGGTGCCGGATTCGAAACCGATTTTCGAGTTCAACCCAAGTCACCCGCTGATCGGCAAGCTGGACAACGAGCAGAACGAGGAGCGCTTTGGCGATCTGTCGCACATTCTGTTTGATCAGGCTGCATTGGCCGCAGGCGATAGCTTGAAAGATCCGGCTGCCTACGTGCGCCGTTTGAACAAGTTATTAGTCGAGCTGTCGGTTTAACATCAGGTGAACGCAAAACCCGCTTCGGCGGGTTTTGTCATTTTACAGAATCCATTTTCAGTCTTTCATTAACGCAGGAGTCAGTAATGAGCAACGTTACCGTTCGTTCCGTGGTGTATCAGGTTGATGGCGTGAGCTACGAAAGCCGCCTGGCTTTCACTGAAGGTGCAGCCGCCGCGCCCGGTCTGGTGATGGCGCCAAACTGGATGGGTGTCAGCGAAGGCGCTGAGCAAATCGCAAAGAACGTCGCGGCTCAGGGTTACGTCGTGCTGCTCGCCGATCTATATGGTCAGAGCGTTCGCCCGCAGAACGGCGACGAAGCACTCGCTGCGATGATGCCGTTGAAAAACGACCGCGCGCTGCTGAACAAGCGCATGCAGGCTGCGTTGGAACAACTGACTGCGCAGACTGAAGCAGCCGTTGACGCTGGCAAGCTGGCGACCTTCGGTTTCTGTTTTGGCGGTTGCTGCTCGCTGGAACTGGCGCGCACCGGCGCTCCGTTGAAAGCTGCAGTTTCATTCCACGGCACGCTCGACACGCCGAACCCTGCTGATGCCAAGAACATCAAAGGCTCGGTGCTGGTCATGCACGGTGCTTCGGATCCATTGGTACCCAAAGAGCAGCTGCCGGCGTTTGAAGACGAGATGAATGCTGCGAACGTGGACTGGCAGCTGTTGAGTTATGGCGGCGCTTACCACTCGTTCACTGATCCTGAAGCCAACAATCCTGGCAAGCAGATGTACAACAAGAAAGTCTCGGATCGAGCGTTCCAGTCGATGTACAACTTGCTCAACGAAGTCTTCGCCAAGTAAACGCCAAACCCTGTAGGAGCGAACTTGTTCGCGAGGCGTTATTGCAGGCGTCCACGATGCATTGAACGCGCCGCCGTCTCGCGAACAAGTTCGCTCCTACAGGTTTACAACGGCTGTGGTTTAGCTTTCGGACCCGCTGGCAACTCAATCCGCTCCGTTTCGCCCGGCACCGTCGGCCAATCTCCGGCTGCCCAATTCGACCGAGCCTGATCGATCAGCGCCTGATCGCTGGCGACGAAATTCCAGTTCATTCTTCTTGGCCCATCCAGAGCGGCGCCGCCAATCAATACCGCGTGACACTCGCTTTCTGCGCACACTGTCGGCTCCTCGCCAGGGGTCAGAACCACCAGACTGCGCGCTTCAATCGGTTCGCCGTCCAGTAGCATGTCGCCCTCGATCACATACAGCGCGCGCTGGTCGTGCTCATTGGGGATCAACAGCGTTGTAGCGTTCTGCAGGTGCAATTCGGCATACAGCGTCGGTGACAGCACCGGTACGGGCGACGTCAGGCAGAAGCCGCTACCGGCGATCATGCGAATCCTGATGCCCATGTTGTTGCTGACGGGCAGTTCGTCTGCCGGGTGATGGCTGTAGTGCCCTTCGCCTTGCTCGTGAGTCTTGGGTGACGCCAGCCAGACTTGCAGGCCATGCAGCGTTGAGCCGCTGTGCAGCAACTCCTCTGGCGTGCGCTCGACATGTGCGATCGCGCGTCCGGCGGTCATCCAGCTGACCTCGCCGGACTGCACGTGCTGATCGCTGCCCAGGCTGTCCTTGTGCTGGATCTGCCCCTCGAACAAATACGTCAGCGTCGAAAGACCGATGTGCGGGTGCTGACGGATGTCCATGCCCCGACCGGGTGCGTAGGCCGTTTCCAGCATATGATCGAAGAACACGAAAGGCCCCACGCTGCGGCATTGAGCGGAGGGCAGGGGACGCAGAATCGGCTGTCCTTCGACATCTTCCGCCCGGGGTTTGATTGTCAGCATGTCATGGCTCTCGACGGGTTAGGTGGCATGGACAGAGCTTAAACCGTGGAGCGCGCTCTTTGTAGGAGCCGACGAGCGGAGTGATGCTGCGATGCGCTTCGTCAGACTTACCGCAATCGCAGCCTCGCTCCGCTCGTCAGCTCCTACAGTTCAGGCCAGATAAAGATGGGTGTTTTTCCAAACAAAAAAGGCGCCTCGAAAGGCGCCTTTTTCAGGTGCTGCGTGTGCTCGACTTATTTGCCGGTCCAGCGCTTGAGCACCAGAGTGGCGTTGGTGCCGCCGAAGCCGAAGCTGTTGCTCATGACCTGGTTGATCTGCACGTCTTCGCGGGTCTTGGTCAGGATCGGCATGTCAGCGACAGCTGGGTCCAGCTCGTCGATGTTGGCCGAACCTGCCATGAAGTTGCCTTCCATCATCAGCAGGCAGTAGATCGCTTCGTGAACGCCAGCGGCGCCCAGGGAGTGACCGGACAAGCTTTTGGTGGAGCTGATGGCTGGAGCGTTGCCGCCGAACACTTCGCGCACGCCTTCCATTTCTTTGGCGTCGCCGACAGGTGTGGAAGTGCCGTGGGTGTTGAGGTAGTCGATCGGGCCTTCAACAGTGGACAAGGCCTGCTGCATGCAGCGGATTGCGCCTTCGCCGCTTGGGGCGACCATGTCGTAGCCATCGGAAGTTGCGCCGTAACCGACCAGTTCCGCGTAGATCTTCGCGCCACGGGCCAGGGCGTGCTCCAGCTCCTCGACCACGACCATGCCGCCGCCGCCAGCGATGACGAAGCCATCACGGTCAGCGTCGTAGGCGCGCGAAGCTTGTTCCGGGGTGTCGTTGCGCTTGCTGGACAGTGCGCCCATCGCGTCGAACAGGAAGGACTGGCTCCAGTGTTCTTCTTCACCGCCGCCCGCGAACACGATGTCCTGTTTACCCATCTGGATCTGTTCCATCGCAGTACCGATGCAGTGAGCACTGGTCGCGCAGGCAGAGGCGATGGAGTAATTCAGGCCTTTGATCTTGAAAGGCGTCGCAAGACACGCCGAAACAGTGCTGCTCATGGTGCGGGTCACGCGGTACGGACCGACACGCTTGACGCCTTTTTCACGCAGGATATCCAGCGCTTCCATTTGGTTGAGCGTCGAAGCGCCACCCGAACCTGCTACCAGACCGGTGCGCGGGTTGGAGACCTGCTCTTCGGTCAGGCCGGAGTCGGCAACGGCGTCTTTCATAGCCAGGTAGGCATAGGCCGCAGCATGACCGACGAAGCGATAGATCTTGCGATCGATCAGTTCTTCCAGGTTGAGGTCGATGGAACCGGATACCTGGCTGCGCAGACCCATTTCGGCGTATTCCGGGTTAAAGCGGATACCAGGGCGGCTTGCACGCAGGTTGGCAGAGACAGTGTCTTTGTCATTGCCCAAGCAGGAAACAATGCCCAGACCAGTGATAACGACGCGGCGCATGCGAATACCCTTAGAAATTTTCAGTGGAAGTGAACACGCCGACGCGAAGGCCTTCGGCAGTGTAGATCTCGCGACCGTCAACGCTGACCGAACCATCGGCGATGGCCAGGTTCAGCTTGCCTTTGAGGACGCGTTTGATCTGAATGTTATAGGTGACTTTCTTGGCGGTCGGGAGGACCTGACCAAAGAACTTCACTTCGCCGGAGCCCAGTGCGCGACCGCGGCCCGGCAGGCCTTGCCAGCCCAGAAAGAAACCGACCAGTTGCCACATGGCATCAAGACCCAGGCAGCCTGGCATCACCGGATCACCTTCGAAGTGACAGGCGAAGAACCACAGGTCCGGAGTGATATCCAGTTCGGCGACCAATTCACCTTTGCCGAACTTGCCGCCTTCTTCACTGATATGGGTGATGCGATCAACCATCAGCATGTTGGGGGCGGGCAGTTGCGCGTTACCTGGGCCAAACAGCTCGCCGCGACTGCAACGCAGCAGGTCTTCCCGGGTAAAGGCGTTTTGTTTGGTCATGCAAGCTCCTCGATAATCCTGTGCGGCAGGGTGCAGGTTGTAGAAGTGCTACCCAATCTGACCAGCGGGTCATTTCTCTGCTGGCAGCCTACTCATAGACTATGTCGTTGTAGTGAAAGTCACAGCACCGGCGAAATGAATGTACACCTGTGCACTGAAATTTTTCGTCCGCAGCTTTCCACGGGTCGAATCGGCACATAAGACTGCCGCAATTTAGCATTTATCGCCAGTCGCAGATGCCTTCGTGTTCAACCAGCGCTGCAAAACCTGCTGTAAATCAGTACGTTTGAATGGCTTGGCCAGGTAATCGTTCATTCCCGCTTGCAGGCAAATGTCACGGTCACCCTGCCGTGCGTTGGCGGTCAGGGCAATAATCGGCAGCGTTTCGAGCCCCGGCATTTCCCGAATCCGCCGTGTCGCCTCATAGCCGTCCATGACCGGCAGTCGGCAATCCATCAGCACCAGCGCGAATTTTTCCTTGCTCACCCTGCTCACGGCCTGTGCGCCATCACCGGCGAAGCTGACCTGCAACCCCAGACTGCGCAACATGGCTTCAACCACGGTACGGTTGACCGGATTGTCTTCGACCAGCAGGACGCTGGCATCAGGACTGTGCTGCGGATCGGTCGACGACAGCACCTCAGGAGCCGCCTCTGACTCATGCACCCGTTGCAACGGGATATTCAGGGTGAACACCGATCCCAGGCCTTCATGGCTTTCGGCGGTCAGTGTGCCACCCATTCGCTCCGCCAGATTACGTGCGATAGGCAGACCCAGCCCCGTGCCGCCGTAGCGCCGGGAGATCGAGTTATCGGCCTGCTGAAAAGGGTCAAACATCAGCTCAAGCAGTTGTGCGGAGATACCTATGCCGCTGTCCCTCACCGCGCAAGTGAAATCGATGTGTCCGGCATCGATTGGGGTCCACAGGGTCTCGATGCGCACGCTGCCGAACTCGGTGAACTTGAGCGCGTTGCCGATCAGGTTGACCAGCACTTGGCGAATCCGCGTCGGATCGCCCTTGACCTTCAGCCGCTCAATGCCCGGCTGCAGTTCAAGGTCCAGCGCCAGACCGCGTTGCTGAGCATCATGAGCGAATGCCTGTACGGAGGTCGCAAGCAGCTCGGCAAGGCTGAAGGAAATGTTCTCCAGTTCCAGCGCATCGCGTTCGAAGCGTGAAAAATCGAGGATGTCGTTGATGACGCGCAGCAGGTGTTCGGTGGATTCGGTGGCAAGCGCCGAATACTCGGCCTGCTCATCGGTCATCTTGGTGGTTTCCATCAACTGCAACATGCCCAGCACGCCGTTCATGGGCGTTCGCAACTCGTGGCTCATCATGGCAAGGAAATCCGACTTGGCGCTGTTCGCCCGTTCAGCTTCCTCTCGGGTTCTGATCAACTCGTCCATGGCCTGTTTCTGTTCACGGCTGGCCTTTTCCAGGTCGAACGCCAGGTTATTGATGTGCCGCGCAAGGTCTCCCAGTTCGGCGTCGTCGGCTACCGGCAGCGGCGTTGTGTACTCGCCGTTCTGGATCGCCTTGACCGCTTTACTCATGGCGCTGATGGGTTGGGAGAGGCTAAGCGCCAAACGGCGCGCCAGTATGTAAGTGAACAACAAGGCGAAGAGCGCGAGGATCCCGGCCTTCAACAGGATTTCCTGTTCGCGCTGATTAAAGGCTTCGCTGGACATCCCGACCAACACCCGCCCCAAGTAATCTTCGGTCAGCGCGTTATTGTCTCCGGAAACCATGACGCCGCCGAGCCCGGTCCGTTGCAAGCGGATAGGCGACTGGAAAACCTCGATTTGCCGGGGTGGCGAGCGTTTGCTGCCGGTTTGCTCGACGTGCACCAGCACCTGCCCGCTGTTGTCCTGAACTTCAAGAAAGCGTACGTGGGGCGTCGCCATCGTGGCCTTCATCAGGTTTTCCAGCACGCCATTGTTGCCAACGATCACGCCGTATTCGCAGGCCGGGGCCAGTTGATTGGCGATAAGTTGGCCGGTGTGGTTGAGCTCCTGGCGCAGGTCTTGAATCCGTACCACAGTAAAAAAGCTGATCAACAGCAGCGTCAGCAGCAGTGCAGGCCCGAGGCTGAGGATTTGCGTGCGGGTGCTAATGCTCCAGTTACGCCGCAACGTCATCGCACAATACCTGCGTGCGTCCGCCCTTTCACGGAGCGTGGACCTTGCGACGCCGCGCCAGAAATGGCCGGCTGAAAGCATACGTTCGGGTCATCGAGTCAGGTCTCGTTGGGCGGCGTCGTAACCATAGCTCATGGGCAGATAACAGGAATTTTCATCGCGCAGGGGAATCTTAACCGAGCTGTAGTTGTTTTCCTCCCTCGCCGTAGGCCTTGGACGAGATGTCTGCTGCCGTGTTTTTGTCGCTGGTCGCATCCGCAGCGCTCCGTATAATGCTGCCATCGCCAGATGTGATGGCTCTCACTGGATTGTTTTATGACCCGACAGCAACCTATCGCAGTGCTTGGCGGCGGCAGCTTCGGTACAGCCGTGGCCAACCTCTTGGCGGAGAACGGCCACCGGGTGGTGCAATGGATGCGCGACCCCGAGCAGGCCGAGGCGATTCGCGTAAACCGCGAAAACCCGCGCTACCTCAAGGGTATCAAGGTGCTCGACGGCGTTGAGCCTGTCACTGATCTAAAAGCAACGCTTGAAGCCTGCGAACTGATTTTCGTAGCGCTGCCCTCCAGCGCCCTGCGCTCAGTCCTGACCCCTCATGTGCAACTGCTCGCCGGCAAGATGTTGGTCAGCCTGACCAAGGGCATCGAAGCGCACACCTTTAAACTGATGAGCGAAATCCTCCAGGACATCGCGCCACAAGCGCGCATCGGCGTGCTGTCCGGACCCAATCTTGCGAGGGAAATCGCCGAACACGCATTGACCGCCACGGTCGTCGCCAGCGAGGACGAAGACTTGTGCCAGCAGGTGCAGGCCGCGCTGCACGGTCGCACGTTCCGGGTCTACGCCAGTGCTGACCGGTTCGGTGTCGAATTGGGCGGCGCGCTGAAAAACGTCTACGCCATTATTTCTGGCATGGCGGTGGCACTGGGCATGGGGGAGAACACTAAAAGCATGCTGATCACCCGTGCGCTGGCCGAGATGACCCGTTTCGCCGTGAGCCAGGGCGCCAACCCGATGACGTTTCTGGGGCTCGCCGGGGTGGGCGACCTGATAGTCACCTGTTCATCACCCAAGAGTCGCAACTATCAAGTCGGTTTTGCGCTGGGCCAGGGCTTGAGTCTGGACGAAGCCGTGACTCGTCTTGGCGAAGTCGCCGAAGGCGTCAATACGCTCAAGGTGCTCAAGGTCAAGGCGCAGGAGCTGCAGGTCTACATGCCGCTGGTCGCGGGTCTGCATGCGATTCTGTTCGAAGGTCGTACCCTCGAACAGGTGATCGAATTGCTGATGCGTGCCGAACCCAAAACCGATGTCGATTTCATTTCGACCAGCGGTTTCAACTGAATCAACTCAGCTGGAGAAGCTCTTGAACGAGTCCAAATTCAAGCAAAACGAATCGCTGCTGCTGCGCATCCTGTGGATGGTCGTGTTCGTGGTGGTGTGGCAAGTCGCCGAACTGGTGTTGGCGGTGGTTGTACTGGTGCAGTTGGCGTATCGCCTGTTCTACGGCGCCCCGAGCCTGAGCATGATGCAGTTCGGCGATAGCTTGAGCCAGTTTCTCGCACAGATCGGTCGGTTCGGCACGTTCCACACCGATCAGAAGCCGTGGCCATTCGCCGATTGGCCAGCCCCGCGTGCGCCTGAAGGCGAAGCGCCGCACACCGTTCCTGCCGCCGCTCATCCGGTACGGGAAGAGGAACCAAAACTATGACGTTGTGGATTCTGCGTCATGGCGAGGCTCAAAACCGGGCACGCACTGACGCCGAGCGCGAGTTGACCGACAACGGTCGTGAAGAGGTGTTGAGCAGCGCTGCACATCTGTTGGGACGTCCGCTGCGCTGGATCATTGCCAGTCCCTATGTACGCGCTCAGCAGACCGCCGAACTGGTGCGTCAGGCCTTGGGTTTCAGTGACTCGATCGTCACAGTCCCGTGGCTGACGCCAGACAGCGACCCCCGTAAAGTGCTCGATAACCTGGACCTGTATGCCGGCGATGAAGTGCTGCTCGTCAGCCATCAGCCGCTGGTGGGTACGCTGATTGGTTTGGCCGTGCACGGCAACATGCAACAGCCGCAGGCAATGCAAACTGCCAGCCTTGCAGAGCTGCAAGGAGACTTCCCTCTGGCCGGGGCGATGGATCTGGTAAGCGTGAACCACGTCCATTGACACGCCAAACGCCCCATGAACTGGCTCAATGAACCACGAACCGTGGGAGCGGACCTGTCCGCGAATGCTGCGGCTCATGCGATAACGCTTCATCGAATGTACCGACGTCTTCGCGGACAGGTCTGCTCCCACGGGGCCGATTCGTCCGAGCGTTGGGTGTGCGTACAAGACAGACAACAAAGGAATGAACATGACGATATGGCGTAACCCTCCCAGCATCGATGCCCTCAACACGATGCAAAAAAACACCATTGGCGAGGTGCTCGACATTCGCTTTGAAAGTGTCGACGACGACTCCCTCACTGCCAGCATGGTGGTCGATCACCGTACGCATCAGCCCTACGGATTGCTGCACGGCGGTGCATCCGTAGTGTTGGCTGAAACGGTGGGCTCTACCGCCAGCTACCTGATCATCGACACCAGCAAATACTTCTGTGTGGGCCTTGAAATCAACGCCAATCACCTGCGTGGTTTGCGCCGCGGACGCGTGACCGCCGTCGCCAGGCCCGTCCACATCGGTCGTACTACCCATGTCTGGGATATTCGTCTGACCAGCGACGAGGGCAAGGCCAGCTGTATCTCTCGGCTGACCATTGCGGTGGTGCCCCATGGGGAGCAGCCGCCGGGGCGGTAATTTCGATTCGCTATTTGCAGTCCATTCTTTCTCGCAATTCGGTCTTTGCCGCCTATTTCCTTCGCGTCTACTGTGAACACGTCTCATGGTGAGACACACATTGTTCCAGGAGGAAGGAAATGGCTAATCAACCTGTAGGGCTTGAGGGGTGGGTGACGGCTATCTACGCAGACAAAATGCTGACCAACACTGAATTTCAGGCCTTTCGAGACGAGGCGGACACGGTCTATGAAGGGATGAGCGCGGCGCTGCCGGGCATGCCTGATCTGCCCGCGTTTCAGAAGCTTGCCGACGAAACAGTCCAGTCCATGCAGAGAAGCATTCTTGCAGTGAAGAAAACCAAGCCATCCGAGGAAGTTAAAGCGCAGGTCAAGGAGGGTTTTGGTTTTCAGGTGGCCTACATCAAGGCGTGCCTTGACCGGTTCACTCAAGCGTTGTAAATCCCAAGTAACTCACCCTATGACCGGAGTGCCACTGTCGATGGCGCTTCCGGTCATTGCGGGGTGAGTGGCGCGTGCCCACAATTGCAGCCTGATCTGCACTCACCGGGATGCGCTGGCATGACTCAACCTGTCTTTTTCGCTCACGCCAATGGCTTTCCGTCTGCTACCTACGGCAAATTGTTTGCCGCGTTGGGCACTGAATTTCAGGTGATGCACCTGGATCAGCACGCCCATGACCCGCGCTTTCCGGTGACCGACAACTGGGCTGAACTGGTAGACGAGCTGATTCACCATCTGCGCGAACTGGCCGAACCGGTCTGGGGTGTCGGCCATTCCTTGGGCGGCGTGCTGCATTACCACGCCGCGCTGCGCTGCCCGGAGCTGTATCTGGGTGTGGTGATGCTTGATTCTCCGGTGTTGACCCTGTTTGATCAGTGGATGATCCGCGCCGCCAAGCGCTTCGGGTTCATCGATCGCATTACCCCGGCCGGTCGCACGCTGGGACGTCGTGAAGAGTTTTCCGACATCGACGCAGCCCGGCATTATTTTTCGGGAAAAACCCTGTTTCGTCGCTTCGACCCTGAATGCTTCGAGGCCTATCTGCTGCACGGTCTGCAAGCAGATGGCGACAGATTGCGGCTGCGTTTTGACCCTGCCACGGAAATCAGCATTTATCGCAGCGTGCCCCACACCAGCCCTGGTCTGGCGCGGCAGTTGCGCGTCCCGCTGGCGATGGTGCGCGGCGAACATAGCCAGGTGGTGCGGCGTCACCACGCGTATTCGGTGAAAAGCATGCGCGAAGGGGAGTACCTTTCTATGCCGGGCGGGCACATGTTTCCGCTCGAGCACCCCGAGGACACAGCGCGCATGCTCAAGACCCTGTTTGCCCGCTGGACATTGCGGCGTGACTCAGCCAACAACCTGCCGATCAGCGAGCGTGTCAGCGCATGAGTTGCAGCGTCGAAGAAGTCCGGCTGAGCCTGCCGCACATTGAATTGGCCGCTCATCTGTTCGGCCCGCAGGACGGTCTGCCGGTGATTGCACTGCACGGCTGGCTCGACAACGCCAACAGCTTCGCTCGATTGGCGCCCAAGCTTGAAGGGCTGCGCATTGTCGCACTGGACCTGGCGGGCCACGGCCACTCGGACCATCGGCCAGCCGGTGCCGGTTATGGCCTGCCGGATTACGCCCATGACGTGCTGCAAGTCGCGGAGCAATTGGGCTGGGAGAAGTTCTCCCTGCTGGGGCACTCTCTGGGCGCAATCGTTTCGGTGATCATTGCGGGCGCGTTGCCGCAACGGATCAACCGCCTGGCCTTGATCGATGGATTGATTCCTCCGCTGGGCGAATCAAACAGCGCTGCCGAACGCATGGGTACTGCGTTGCAGGCGCAACTGCATCAATCCGCCAAGCGCAAACCGGTTTACTCCGAAATCGACCGGGCCGTGGAAGCGCGCATGAAGGGTGCGGTGGCGGTCAGCCGCGAAGCAGCTGAACTGCTAGCGCAGCGTGGCCTGATGCCAGTGCCGGGCGGCTACACCTGGCGCAGTGACAGCCGGCTCACCCTGGTGTCGCCAATTCGCTTTACCCGCGCTCAGGCCATGGGGTTTGTCGAAGCCATTACCTGTCCGACGCAACTGATCGTGGCCGAAGACGGCATTCTGGCGAAAAATCATGAGCTGTTGTCCGGACTACCATTTGAGGTCAAACACCTGGCCGGCGGGCATCACCTGCACCTCAACGACGAGGCTGGCGCGCGCTCTGTTGCAGACTGTTTCAATCGGTTCTTCGCTGTTCCTTGACTTGCGACCGGCAACTGTCGAGGCTGAGCGGGTTGAGACAGGAGACACCCATGACGGACCAACACCGCGCCGCCCCTGGCAACCCTGCCGGTATTTCACATAGCGCTGTTATCAGCGCCTTTCCCAATCTTCCTTTTTTGACATCGAGCCGATGAGCACGCCCTCAGGTTTCACCCGTGCGTTCGGGTTGCTGTTCTGTTTGTGTACATTCAGCGCGTTCAGCCATGCCGATGATGTTTCCGGTAGTCAGGATCTGGCCAATCTGCCACGGCTGCCCGATGCCGAGATCGTCGACTATCGGCCCAGCGCCGAACTGGAACGGGTCTATCCCATGGGCTCGATCCGCAAGATCAGCGGCCAGCTGCGCTTTGACGGACAGGTGAGCGCGCGAGGCAACGTCACGGCCATCACCTATCAAATCCCCTCCGAACACACTTCCGATGAAGCCTTCACCGACGCCCGTAAAGCGCTGCAAAAGCAGGGCGCCCAGCTGTTGTTCTGGTGTCAGGCGCGCGATTGCGGTGAAAGCAGCCTGTGGGCCAACGAGGTGTTCGGCAACGCCAAGTTGTATGGCGCCGATGATCAGCAAGCCTATTTGCTGTTGCGTCTGGCGGCACCGAACAACGATACGCTGGTGGCGCTGTACGGCATCACCCGTGGCAATCGTCGGGCTTATCTGCATGTCGAGCAATTCCGGGCGCTCGCGCCGTTGGGTGAGCTGCTGCCGACGTCGGCGACCCTTTTGCGTCAACTACGAAGCACCGGCGAGCTGGATCTGCCGATGCTGACAGCGGCCCCCGTCGAACCCTGGATCACGTTGTTGTCCCGGGGTTTGAACCTGGACAGCAGCCTGCGAGTGACGGTCTCCGGCAAGCAAGCCGAAGACTGGCGTCAAGCGCTGGTGGGCAAAGGGGTGCGCGCCGCACGACTCGAAGCGGGCAATGCTGATGCAACGGGGCTGGTGATCGAACTCATACGCTGAGTCGTGATCTGTATCAGGTTTTTGTTTATCAAGCGCGAACAGGCGAATGCTGGCACAGCCGGTGTTCGCCGTTATGCTTTGTGCCTTCATGTTTTTCTGCGGGATGGACCATGCTCAATAACGATCGCCTGTTGGTGCAGATTCTGCTCCTGGCGTTGCTCGGTGCTTGCCTGTGGGTGATGGCGCCGTTCTGGTCGGCGCTGTTCTGGGGCGCGGTGCTGGCGTTTGCTAGCTGGCCGCTGATGCGTCTGCTGACGCGCTGGCTCAAGGGGCGTGAGTCTCTGGCAGCGGCGCTGTTGACCCTCGGTTGGGCAGTGCTGGTCCTGGCGCCGCTGGTGTGGCTGGGGTTCAACCTGGCGGATCACGTTCGCGATGCCACGGTGTTCATCAAGGATGTGCAGGTCGATGGCCTGCCAGACCCGCCCGCCTGGCTTGCGAGTGTGCCGTTTGTGGGCGAGCGTCTGGTGAGTTTCTGGAGCACCATCGACCAGCAAGGCGCGGCATTGTTGACCACCGTGCGGCCTTATCTGGGGCAGGTCGGCAATTTCCTGCTGGCGCGCAGTGCGCAGATCGGCGGCGGGATTCTGGAGCTGACGCTGAGTATCGTATTCGTGTTCTTTTTCTATCGTGATGGCCCACGACTGGCGGCGTTTGTCCTCAGCCTGCTCGAGCGTCTGATCGGCGACCGTGCGCAGTATTACGTCGACTTGGTCGCGGGTACTGTGCAGCGGGTGGTCAACGGGGTGATTGGCACCGCCGCAGCTCAGGCGGTGCTGGCTTTGATCGGCTTCCTGATTGCCGGGGTGCCGGGCGCGCTGGTTTTGGGGATTGGTACGTTTCTGCTGAGTCTGGTGCCGATGGGGCCGCCGCTGATCTGGATTCCGGCCACCGCGTGGCTGGCCTGGAAAGGCGATTACGGGATGGCGATCTTCCTTGGCCTTTGGGGTACGTTCATCGTCAGCGGCGTGGATAACGTGCTCAAACCGTACCTGATCAGCCGTGGCGGCAACTTGCCGCTGGTGATCGTGCTTCTTGGCGTGTTTGGCGGCCTGCTGGCGTTCGGTTTCATTGGGCTGTTCATCGGGCCAACGTTGTTGGCAGTGGCCTACAGCCTGCTGCTGGACTGGGTAGGCAGCAATCGGGTGCAAGCGCCGCGCGCTTGAAGTCTCCCCCATAAAAACCGCCGCTGGACTCACGTCAGCGGCGGTTTTTTTATGGCTTGAAGGTCAGGTGGCCTCTTCAGGCAGAGACGCTTACGTACTTGCCGGAGGTCGCGCTGCTGGTGAGGTTGTAACTGTCGCTGATGGCCGCGACGATGCGGCTCAAGGCTTCGGCCGACTGGTTGCTGCTCTGTTGCTGACTGTCGCTGTCGGAAGACAGTGCCGAGGTCAGTTCGCTGGCGCTAATCCCGCCATTGCCGTCGGTGTCCAGAGCACTGAACAGCTGCTCGGCGGACTGCTCGGTAGAGGGTGGCGGCGGTGGAGGCGGTTGTTGGGTCTGCAGGCTGGCGGTCAGTTCGTCGAGGCTGACGGTGCCGTCTTCGTTGGTGTCCAGCGCGTCGAACACCTGCGAGCTGTCGGCCGTGCTGCCGGCGCTGCTCAGGGCAGAGGTCAGTTCATCGGTGCTGACGGCGCCGTCGCCGTCGGTGTCCAGCGCGCTCAGCAAACTTTGCGCGTCATCGGCTGTTGAAGATGGGTCCATTTGCATCGGTGGCGGAGGCGGTGGCGTCAGTGTCGCCAGTTCATCGGCGCTGAGACTGTCACTGTCGTCGCTGTCCAGGTCGCCGAATGCCTTGCTCAGGCTGACAGTGATGCCGTCTTTGGAGTCCGAAGACAGCGCGCTGCTCAACTCGTCCTTGTCGATGCTGCCATCGCCGTTGGTGTCGAGTTTGCTCAGGAGCTGTTCTGCGAACTTCTTGCTTTTGTCGGTTGCGGTGGTGCTGGTACTTGAGCTGATGTAACTGGAATAACTGCTGCTGCCGCTGACGCCATTGACCATCGGACTGACTCCCCATCAGATTGATAAAGCCGTGACAGTGCACCGGCTTATGCAGCGTCACGCACGAAAGTGTCGTAGGTGTGTGGGGTTTGTATCGGCGGACTTACGCAGAGCCCTGTAGGAGCGAACTTGTTCGCGAGGCGGAGTACCTGACGGACCGCATACACCAGTTTTGCTGCCGGTGCCCGGCAGATCGTCGGCAAGCCGGACTCCTACGCCTTCGGCAGAAGCGGGTTCGAGGGCAACGGTGTTTTTGATTCTGCCCGAAGGGCGTAGGAGCCTGACTTGTCGGCGATGGGCTGCGCAGCAGTCCTGAATCCAGGCGGCGTAGTTTTGCCTGACGGACCGCATGCGCTGGTTTTGCTGCCGGTGCCCGGCAGATCGCGAGCAAGCTACGCTCCTACGCCCTCCGGGCAGAAGCAGGTTTGCGCCGAACACCGTGTTTTTGATTCTGCCCGAAGGGCGTAGGAGCCTGACTTGTCGGCGATGGGCTGCGCAGCAGTCCTGAATCCAGGC
>NZ_JBSKHT010000017.1:98638-134747 GCF_057128745.1 Pseudomonas rosaeacicularis | reverse complement strand
GTGTTTTTGATTCTGCCCGAAGGGCGTAGGAGCCTGACTTGTCGGCGATGGGCTGCGCAGCAGTCCTGAATCCAGGCGGCGTAGTTTTGCCTGACGGACCGCATGCGCTGGTTTTGCTGCCGGTGCCCGGCAGATCGTCGGCAAGCCGGACTCCTACGCCTTCGGCAGAAGCACCGGTTGCAGAACGCCTCCGCCTTCGGGCAGAAGCGGGTTTGGGCGAGCCGTGTCGCTAGGCGCGAGGCAAATCAAGCACCGCAGTCAGCCCACCGCCGAGCGTTTCTTCCAAGCGCAATTCCCCGCCCATGCGTCGGGCGGCATCGCGGGCGATGGTCATGCCCATGCCGACACCGCCGGAGTTGCGGTTGCGCGAGCCTTCCAGGCGATAGAACGGCTCGAACACCGCTTCACGCAGGTTTTCCGCGATGCCCGGCCCGTTGTCGACGACCCGCACGCGCAGGCTGACCAAGGAATCCTCGATCTCGATCCGGGCATGCCCGGCATAGCGCAGGGCGTTGTCGATCAGGTTGTTCAGGCACGAGCGCAACGCCATGGGCTGGGCCTTGAGCGGTCGGCATTGCCCGCTGCTCTGCACGTCATCGCCGTTGTCCTGGGCGTTCTCTGTCAGCGACTCGATCAGCGCCTGCACGTCGAAATATTGCAGTGCCTCGCTGGTGCGCTGTTCGTTGAGGTAGGTGAGGGTGGCATCGAGCATGCCGATCATATCGTTCAGGTCTTGGGTCATCTGCCCGTGCAGCTTGGGCTCGTCGATCTGCTCGACGCGCAATTTCAGTCGGGACAAGGGCGTGCGCAAATCGTGAGAAACCGCAGCCAGCATTCGCCCACGTTGCTGCACCTGTTCGCGAATGCGTTGCTGCATCAGGTTGAAGGTCATGGCCGCCTGCCGCGCTTCCCGAGGTCCGCTGACTTGCAGCGGTGGGCTGTCGAGGTTTTCACTCAGGCGTTCAGCGGCCTCACTGATGCGCTGCACCGGCCGAGCCAGCGCTTTGGCGCCGTACCAGGCGGCGATGATCAGAGTGATGAACTGAAAGATCAGCGGCACGATTGGCCCGCCCAATGGCGGCGGACGGTGTTCGCGCTGTCTGCCCTGCAGGGGCGGCGCCTGCGAATCGCCAGGTTGATACTGCTCGCAAGGAGGGGGCGGGGGGGGAGAGCCGTAATGACTGAACCAGGTAAATGCCAGCATGTGCGCCAGGATGATCGCCAGCAGCGCGCCGCCGAACAGGCGGGCGAAGAGCGTGTCGGCCGAACGTATCAACCGATGTCCCTGGCGTCGAACATGTAGCCTTCACCGCGAACGGTTTTGATCAGTTGCGGCGACTTGGGGTCATCCCCCAGCTTCTGCCGCAGTCGCGAGACCAGCAGATCGATACTGCGGTCGAACGCCTCGATGGACCGGCCCCGCGCGGCATCGAGCAATTGTTCGCGATTAAGCACACGGCGCGGGCGTTCGAGGAAAACCCGCAGCAGGCGAAACTCAGCGTTGGACAGCGGCACCACCAAACCATCGGACGCGGTCAGCTGACGCAACACGCTGTTCAGGCGCCAGTTGTCGAAGCGGATGTGGGTGCGCTCTTCGCTGCGATCATCGCGTACACGGCGCAGGATGGTTTGGATGCGCGCGACCAGCTCTCGCGGCTCGAACGGCTTGGCCATGTAATCGTCAGCGCCCAGTTCCAGGCCGATGATGCGGTCGGTGGGTTCGCAACGGGCGGTCAGCATAAGGATTGGAATGTCGGACGAGCTGCGCAACCAGCGACACAGCGACAGGCCGTCTTCGCCGGGCAGCATCAGATCCAGCACCACTACGTCGTAGGTTTCTTCCGAGAGCGCCTGGCGCATGGCCGTGCCGTCGGTCACGCCGGTGCTGTGAATGTTGAAGCGCGCGAGGTAATCGCACAGCAGCTCACGGATCGGCACGTCGTCGTCGACGATCAGGGCGCGGGTGGTCCAGCGCCGGTCGTCAGTGCCGGTGGCGGTGTTGCTGTCGGAAAGTGTTTGCATTAACTGCTGCCGCCATGTGGAGCCGCCATCGACTGGCCGCGAGTGAAGAACGACGCCGCCATGCTACTGCGCTGGCGCGTCGGGCGGAAGGGTGCAGGGGACGCGTGTCGAGCGATTGTCGGAAATGTATCAGGGAAGGTACAAGCGATAAGCTTCAAGCTTCAAGCGTGAAGTGGTGAGCGGCTCGGGTTTGGGCATCGATGCAGGACTTGTGGGAGCGGACCTGTCCGCGAATGCAGTGCATCCGGCGCAACAGGTGTGGCGAATCTACCGAGCTCTTCGCGGACAGGTCCGCTCCCACGGGTTTGTATGCGCCTGAAAATTTGGATAAGACCACAAAACCGCTTCAATGGGTTTAGCGGTCAATCAAGCCTGTAAATTTTGCCGTTACGCCGTCCGGGGCCCGTGTTCGCCCTCGGCTTTACACATTCTTTATGCGCAGCCCCAGCCCTCGCTCTCGTTCCTTTACACCCCTCCTGACGACAATGGCCTCAAGCGGCAATCGCCGTATGACGGAGAGTTTTCATGAGCGTTCTGGATGGGGTGTCTCTGCTGTTGGCGGCAGGGTTGTTCGTGTATTTGCTGGTGGCGCTGTTGCGCGCCGGCCGGGTCGAGGAGTGACGGCCATGCACGCTTACGACTATCTGCTGATCCTCGCGTTTTTCGCGCTGGTGCTGCTGCCGGCACCGATGCTGGGGCGTTTCTACTACAAGGTCATGGAAGGCGAACGTACCTTTCTGACCCCGGTCATGGGGCCGGTGGAGCGCATTTGTTATCGCCTGTCCGGGGTTGACCCGAAAGTCGAGCACAACTGGAAAACCTACACCCTGGCCCTGCTGGCTTTCAACCTTGCGGGCTTTGTTGCGTTGTTCGCGATCCTGCTGTTTCAGGGCTCGCTGCCACTGAACCCGCAAGCGCTGCCGGGGATGGAGTGGTCGCTGGCGTTCAACACCGCGATGAGTTTCGTCACCAATACCAACTGGCAGAGCTACAGCGGCGAAGCGTCCCTCAGCTACCTGAGCCAGATGGCTGGCCTGACCGTGCAGAACTTCGTCAGCGCTGCCACCGGCATCGCGGTGCTGGTCGCCTTCTGCCGTGGCATCAGCCGCCGTTCGACGCAACACCTGGGCAACTTCTGGACCGACATGACCCGCGCCACTCTTTATGGGCTGCTGCCGTTGTGCATCGTGCTGGCGTTGTTCCTGGTGTGGCAGGGCGTACCGCAAACCTTCGCCCATTACGTGGACGTCGTGACCCTGCAAGGCGCCGACCAGACCATTCCGCTGGGCCCAGCCGCAAGCCAGATTGCGATCAAGCAACTGGGGACTAACGGCGGCGGCTTCTTCGGCGTCAACTCGGCGCATCCGTTCGAGAACCCGACGGCCTGGAGCAACCTGTTCGAGCTGGTGTCGATCATCCTGATTCCAGTGGCGCTGGTGTTCACCTTCGGCCATTACGTCAAAGATCTGCGCCAGAGCCGGGCGATCATCGCCTGCATGCTGGCGTTGTTCCTGATCGGCGGCGCCACAGCCCTGTGGGCCGAATATCAGCCCAACCCGACGCTGAACATCGCTTCGGTCGAGCAAGCCGCCCCAATGGAAGGCAAGGAAACCCGCTTTGGCACCACCGCAACCGTGCTGTGGGCAAGCGCGACTACCGCTGCTTCCAACGGCTCGGTCAACGGCATGCACGACAGCCTCAACCCCCTGAGCGGCATGGTTGCGCTGGCCAACATGATGGTCGGCGAAGTGATCTTCGGCGGCGTTGGTGCAGGCCTTTACGGCATGTTGTTGAACGTGCTGATCGCGGTGTTCCTCGCCGGCCTGATGATCGGCCGCACGCCGGAATATCTGGGCAAGAAACTACAAGCCCGAGAAGTGAAACTGTTGGTCGCGACGCTGATCGTGATGCCCGTCGGCGTGCTGGTGTTCGGCGCCCTGGCTGCCTCGTTGCCCGGCCCGGCAGGTTCGGTGAGCAACCCCGGCCCCCACGGCTTCAGCCAGCTGCTTTATACCTACACCTCAGCCACCGCCAACAACGGCTCGGCGTTTGGCGGTTTCAGTGCCAATACGCTGTTCCACAACCTCTTGATGAGCCTGTCGATGTTCCTTGGCCGCTTCGGTTACATCCTGCCGGTACTGGCATTGGCGGGCAGTCTGGCGGCGAAGAAAACCGCGCCGCTCAATCAGAACAGCTTCCCGACCCATGGCCCGCTGTTCGTGACCCTGTTGACCGTGACCATTTTGCTGGTGGGCGGGCTGACGTTCTTGCCGACCCTCGCACTGGGGCCGATTGCCGAACATTTGAGCCTGGCCTTCTGAGGAGCGAATCATGAACATGCAGCTTCCTGCTACAAATAAAACACCCCAAGAGCCGTCCACCGTGGCCGCACCGGCCAAAACCGGGATGGCTGACCTTTGGCGCCCGGCGCTGCTTCAGGCTTTCGTCAAACTCGACCCGCGCCAGTTGCAACGTGCGCCGGTGATGCTGGTGGTGGAACTGACCGCCATCCTGACCACGATTCTGTGCCTGATTCCTGATCCGGCCGTGCCGACATTCGTTGCGGTGCAGATCGCCGTGTGGCTTTGGTTCACCGTGCTGTTCGCCAACTTCGCCGAAGCACTGGCCGAAGGTCGGGGCAAGGCCCGGGCCGACAGCTTGAAAGCTGGCACCGAAGGTTTGAAAGCGCGGCTCAAGGGCAGCAATGGCGCGTTTGAAATGGTCAACGCCAGCACGCTGCGCAAAGGTGACGTGGTGCGGGTCGAAGCCGGAGAGATGATTCCCGGCGACGGCGAGGTCATCGAAGGCATCGCGGCCGTCAACGAAGCGGCGATTACCGGGGAGTCCGCACCGGTGATTCGTGAGTCCGGCGGCGACCGTTCGGCAGTCACCGGCAACACTCGGCTGGTGTCCGACTGGTTGATGGTGCGCATCAGCGCCAACCCCGGCGAATCGACCCTGGACCGCATGATCGCATTGGTCGAAGGCGCCAAACGCCAGAAAACCCCCAACGAAGTGGCGCTGGATATCCTGCTGATCGGCCTGACGCTGATCTTCCTGCTGGTGGTCGTGACCTTGCAGCCGTTCGCCCATTTCGCCGGTGGCAACCTGCCGTTGGTGTTTTTAGTGGCGCTGCTGGTAACGCTGATCCCGACCACCATCGGCGGCCTGCTCTCGGCCATCGGTATTGCCGGGATGGATCGTCTGGTGCGCCTGAACGTGATTGCCAAATCCGGTCGCGCCGTGGAAGCGGCGGGGGACGTACACGTTCTGCTGCTGGACAAAACCGGCACCATCACCTTCGGTAATCGCCGTTGCGCGGCGGTCTATGCAGCGCCCGGTGTGACGCCCAAAGAGCTGAGCGAAGGCACCTTGCTGGCCTCTTTGGCCGACGACACGGCTGAAGGCAAATCCATCGTCGAGTATCTGCGTGCTCTGCATCCGATGATCGAGCCTGCGCCGAGCCAATTGACGCCAGTGCCATTCACCGCTGAAACCCGTTTGTCCGGTGTCGATTTCGGCGGCCGTGTGTATCGCAAGGGCGCAGTGGATTCGCTGCTGAAGTTTCTGGATCGCGACCGCAACGACCTGCCGCCAGTTCTGGCGCGTGAAATCGACAAGATCGCCAAGACCGGTGGCACGCCGCTGCTGGTGTGTGGCGACGGCAAGCTGTTAGGCGCGATTCACCTCAAGGACGTGGTCAAGCCCGGCATTCGCGAGCGTTTCGAGGAGCTGCGCAAACTGGGCATCCGCACCGTGATGGTCACCGGCGACAACCCGCTGACTGCCGCTGCCATTGCTGCCGAAGCAGGTGTTGACGACGTGCTGGCCGAAGCGACGCCGGAGAAAAAGCTGGAGCGCATTCGTCAGGAGCAGAACGATGGGCGCTTGGTGGCGATGTGTGGCGACGGTGCCAACGACGCTCCGGCGTTGGCCCAGGCTGACGTCGGCATGGCGATGAACGATGGCACGCAAGCGGCGCGCGAGGCGGCGAACATGGTCGATCTGGACAGCGATCCGACCAAGCTGCTGGACGTGGTGCAGATCGGCAAAGAATTGCTGGTGACACGCGGCGCGTTGACCACGTTCTCGATTGCCAACGACGTGGCCAAGTACTTCGCGATCCTGCCGGCGCTGTTCGCCTCGATCTACCCGCAACTGGGGGTGCTGAACGTCATGCACTTGGCCAGCCCGCAGAGCGCGATCCTCTCGGCCATCGTTTTTAACGCCTTGATCATCGTGGTGCTGATCCCGCTGGCACTGCGCGGCGTGCGAGTCCAAGCGGCGAGTGCGGCGGCATTGCTGCGTCGTAACTTGCTGATCTACGGGCTGGGCGGGATTGCCGTGCCGTTCGTGGGGATCAAGGCCATCGACATGATCCTGACGGCATTGCACCTGGTTTGATCGTGTTTGGCGCTGCGCAGCTCTGGTGATGAATGCGCAGCCCACTTTTCTGGATTGAGGATTTGATGATGTCGACTGTAATTCGTCCGGCCATAAGTTTGATCGTTCTGATGACCCTGATCACTGGCGTGGCTTATCCGCTGGTGGTGACCGGTGTTGCGCAGGTAGCGTTTCCCGAACAGGCCAATGGCAGCCTGATCTATGACGATCAGGAAAAAGTGCGCGGCTCGCAATTGATTGCGCAAAACTTCACGGGTGAGGAATGGTTTCATCCGCGCCCTTCGGCTGGCGCTTATGCCACAGTGGCCAGCGGCGCGAGTAACCTGGCGCCGAGCAATCCTGCACTGGCGCAACGGGTGGGAGATGATGCCGCGAAAACCGTGGTAGACGGGCAGGGGCCCGTACCGTTGAACCTGTTGACCACCTCCGGCAGCGGTCTTGACCCGCATGTGTCGCCTGCTGCGGCGACGTATCAGGTGAGCCGGGTCGCGGCCGCGCGGCATGTCTCGGCTCAGACCCTGCAGGGTCTCGTCGACGCCAACACCCAAACCCCGCTGGTCGGCCCGCCAGTGGTTAACGTTTTGAACTTGAATCAGGCGCTGGATCAGTTACCGTCTGCCAAATCCGTGAATTGATCGACGAGCTCGCGGGAGCGGACCTGTCCGCGAAGACGTCGGTACAGTCACCCATTTTCATCGCTCGTGACAGCGCTTCCCAGACAGGTCCGCTCCCACGGGGTTGGGGCTGCCAGGGCTATCTTGAACGGACCGGCCGTTTCAGGCTGGTGCTGGATCTGTAGGAGCCAACTTGTTGGCGAGGCGGTATAGGCCGTGTGTCAGGCATTACGTTTCGCGAACAAGTTCGCTCCTACAGGACCTGCTGTAGACCGGAACCATGAGTAAGGAACCACTATCGTGAACTCAACCACCCGCGCCGACGCGATTCTGGCGGACTTGCCGCGGGATGACCGTGGGCGCCTGAAGGTGTTCCTCGGCGCGGCACCTGGGGTGGGCAAGACCTACGCCATGCTTCAGGCGGCCCATACCCAGATGCGCCAGGGTGTCTCTGTTATCGCCGGCGTGGTGGAAACCCATGGCCGCAGCGAAACCGAAGCCTTGCTCGGCGGCATCCCTCAACAGCCTTTGTTGCGTTCGGAATATCGCGGTGTAACGCTCGAAGAAATGGACCTGGACGGCCTGCTCAAGGCCGCGCCGAAACTGGCACTGGTCGACGAGCTGGCCCACAGCAACGCCCCCGGCAGTCGCCACGCCAAACGCTGGCAAGACATTCAGGAACTGTTGTCGGCCGGGATCGACGTCTACACCACGGTCAACGTCCAGCACCTGGAAAGCCTCAATGATCAGGTGCGCGGCATCACCGGCGTGCAGGTGCGCGAAACCCTGCCCGACTGGGTACTGCAGGAAGCCTTTGAGCTGGTGCTGATCGACCTTCCGCCCCGGGAACTGCTCGAGCGTCTTCGCGACGGCAAGGTCTACGTGCCGGAACAGGCCCGCGCCGCCATTGACGCATTCTTCTCGCAAACCAACCTCACCGCCCTGCGTGAACTGGCGATGCAGACCGCCGCAGCCCAAGTCGACAACGACCTGGCCCAGGGTTATCGCCAGTTGGGGCAAGCCGCGCCTGCGGTGCGTGGTCGCTTGTTGGTCGGCATCGACGGCGACGCCCAAGCCGAACGTCTGGTGCGTCATGCCAGCCGCGTTGCTCAGCGCCGGCACTTGCCGTGGAGCCTGGTGCATGTGGATAACGGACGATTCTTCGACGAATTGGCGCGCACCCGCCTGCAAAATGCCCAGCAATTGGCCGAACGTCTGGGCGGCGAAGTGGTGGTGCTGCGTGCGCCCGAAGTGGCGAAAACCCTGATCCAGCATGCCGCCGAACGCCGGGCTAGCTTGGTGCTCGTCGGTCAGTCGCGGCCCAGTTGGCGTCGCAGGGTGCTGGGCGGCGGTCTGGCATCACGTCTGTTGCGCAATGCCCACGGCCTGGAAATCAACGTCCTCGACAGCGAAGCGCGTCCCGATCAACCGCGTTCGACTTCGCCCCGGGCCCTGATCTGGTTCGACTATGGCCTGGCCTTGCTCGCAACCGTCGCCGCCAGTGCCCTGGCCTGGGCGGTCTCCAGTGTGCTGGCGCTGCCGAATATCTCGTTGGTGTTTCTCGCGGCAGTGTTGCTGGTCGCCGTGCGCAGCAGCCTTGGCCCGGCATTGGTGTGCGCCGTCGCATCGTTTCTGGCGTACGACTTTCTGTTCATTCCGCCGAATTTCTCCCTGAGCATCCAGCGCGAAGAAGACGTGCTGACGTTGTCGTTCTTCCTGCTGATGGCCGCGCTGACCGGCAATCTCGCCGCCCGGCAACGGGGCCAGTTGCGGGCGCTGCGCGACACCCAGGAAGAAACCAGCGAGTTGCTCGACCTGTCGCGCAAACTGACCGCTGCGACTGATCGTCAAGCTGTGTTGAGCGCCGCCGAGCAGCATCTGAGCGGCTGGAAAGAGCTGCAACTGTGCGTGCTCAACCCCGACGGGCAACAAGGCTGGGCGGTGGAGATCGGCGGTCTCCTTGAGTTGTCCGAATCCGAACGCGCTGCCGCCGACTGGGCCTGGCAACACGGGCAGCCTGCGGGCAAAGGCACCGGCACCTTGCCGTCCGGACGCTGGTGGTGGCTGCCGCTGTGGGTGGATGATGCGCCGCTGGCGTTGCTGGGCGTTTGCGCACGAGAAGGGCAGACCTTCACCCCGCAGCGTCGCCGTCTGCTCACTGCCCTGAGCCAGCCACTGGGCCAGGCGCTGGCGCGAGTGCGGCTGGCCGACGATCTCGAAGCCGCGCGTCTGCATGGCGAAACCGAACAACTGCGCAGCGCCTTGCTGGCGTCGGTGTCCCACGACCTGCGCACCCCGTTGACCTCCATGCGCGGCAGCATCGACAGCCTGTTGGCGCTGGGCGAAGCCATCCCGCTGGAAGACCGGCGCGAATTGCTCGAAGGCACCCGCGATGAGGCCGAGCGGCTGGATCGCTACATTCAGAATTTGCTGGACATGACGCGTCTTGGCCACGGGGCGTTGAAACTGGCGCGCGATTGGGTCTCGCCGGGGGATATCGTGGGCAGCGCGTTGAACCGTTTGCGCGCGGTATTGGCGCCGCTTGCCGTCAGCACCGAGTTGCCCGCCGATTTGCCGCTGCTGTACGTGCATGCGGCATTGATCGAGCAGGCGCTGGTTAACGTGCTGGAAAATGCGGCGCGCTTTTCTCCGGTGCATGGGCGTCTGCAACTGGCCGTTCACTCCCAGGACAATGAATTGGTGTTCGCGGTCAGTGACGAAGGCCCCGGCATTCCGGAAGCCGAGCGGGCGAAGATTTTCGATATGTTCTACACCGCAGCCCGTGGCGACCGGGGTGGGCAGGGCACCGGTTTAGGGCTGGCAATCTGTCAGGGCATGGTCGGTGCCCACGGCGGGCGCATCAGCGTCGGCGAAGGCATCGACGGGCGCGGCACCTGCATCAGTCTGCATCTGCCGTTGCCGGCTCAACCTCCCGAGGAAGGGGAACAAGCGCTGTGAGTCATTGTTGCGTTACGCTCGTGTTTTCAACCGTACTGACAGGACAGCCATGAGCCAGACGGCGACCATTCTGGTGATCGATGACGAACCGCAGATTCGTAAATTTCTGCGCATCAGTCTCGTGTCACAGGGCTACAAAGTGCTTGAGGCCGGGACCGGCACCGAGGGTTTGAGCCAGGCGGCACTGAACAAGCCTGACTTGTTGGTGCTCGATCTGGGTTTGCCGGACATGGACGGGCAGGACGTGCTCAGCGAGTTTCGCGAGTGGTCGGCGGTACCCGTGCTGGTGTTGTCGGTGCGCGCCAGCGAGGGCGAGAAGGTCCGAGCGCTTGACTCCGGGGCCAATGATTACGTGACCAAACCGTTCGGGATTCAGGAGTTTCTGGCGCGGATTCGGGCGCTGTTGCGTCAGGCGCCGGACAGTGGGCAGCCGGAGTCGGCCTTGGTGATCGGGCCGCTGACGGTGGATCTGGCCTATCGGCGGGTGTCGCTGGACGGCGTTGAAGTGGGCCTGACGCGCAAGGAGTACGCGGTATTGGCGCAACTGGCGCGGCATCCCGGACGAGTCATCACCCAGCAGCAACTGCTCAAGGACATCTGGGGCCCGACCCACACCGAAGACACCCATTACCTGCGCATCGTGGTCGGGCATCTGCGCCAGAAACTGGCCGATGATCCTGCCGCGCCGCGGTTTATCGTGACCGAGGCGGGGGTAGGGTATCGGTTGGTGGAGGGCTGACGCGCTCGACGGCAAACGCAAACCTTGTGGGAGCGGACCTGTCCGCGAAGACGTCAGTACATCCGATGCATCTGTGTCTCACGTGCCATCGCCTTCGCGGACAGGTCCGCTCCCACATTCGAACTGCGGTGCCAGCTTCATTCGGGTCCGCCGCAAAACCTGTAGGAGCCAACATGTTGGCGAGGGGGTTTACGCGGTGTGTCAGGTCAGACGCCTCGCGAACAAGTTCGCTCCTACAGGGTATTTTCCCCCGACTTCTCAATCATTGCGCATCAATGATCATGCTCACGCTCATAACGGTCCAGGGTGTCGCTGGCGATCATTCGGCCCAGGGCGATCAATTCCGGCGCTTTGTAGAATTCGAAGAACCGGCACACGCGTTTGGGGACGTTGATCAGGATGTCCGGCGGGTAACCGGCGATCTTGTACTGGGCCAGGGAAGTCTGCATCACCTCGAAGCTCTGGTTGATCAAGTCCAGAAGGGATGCCGGCCCGACGTTGTCGACGATGATCGAACCACTGGCTGACTTCGGTGCGCCCGCCGCTTGAGGCGCAGCCGCCGGTTGCTGGCCTTGCGGGTCGGCCGACTCGGTGTCCAGCCAAGGATTGCCCAGGTTGGCGGCGGACGCTTTCAAACTGTCCTGCTCCAGACGCCGTACATCGCCACCGACCACCTCCAGCTTGCGGCGAAAGGGCAGGTGCGAGCCAATCGAATTGATCAGGCTGTCAAAGCGCTTTTTCACGGCGGGCGGGCGCTCTATCACTGGCAGCTGGTAATTGGACTGGTTGGTGGAGTTGAGGTTGACCGCGATGATCAGATCGCAATGGGCCGACACCACCGGCACGATCGGCAATGGATTCAACAGCCCGCCGTCCACCAGCATGCGATTGCCCTGGATCACCGGGGTGAACAGGCTTGGAATCGCGGCTGAAGCGCGCATGGCCGAATGCAGATTGCCCTCCTGGAACCAGATTTCCTGCTGGTTGGTCAGGTCGGTGGCGACTGCCGTGTAGGGGATGCGCAGGTCTTCGATATTGATATCGCCGACGATCTCGCGAATCTGCCCGAACACCTTCTCGCCCCTGATCGCCCCCAGACGAAAGCTCACGTCCACCAGCCGCAGCACATCCAGGTAATCCAGGCTTTCGATCCAGGCGCGGTATTGCGGCAATTTGCCCGCCGCGTAAATCCCGCCGACCACCGCACCCATGGAGCAGCCAGCGATGCAGGCGATGTCATAACCGCGCCTTTCCAACTCTTCGATCACGCCGATGTGTGCATAACCCCGTGCGCCCCCTGACCCCAAAACCAGCGCAATTCGTTTTTTCATCTGCCGTTTCCCGGTCGTCATGGATTTACAGTTTGAAGCAGTCCATGTGTCCTCTGAAATCGTCACCCCCGTCAAGCGATAAAACCGCTACTCTGCGGCCCGACCGTGGCACTTTTAAAGCACGTTACCGTCAAAGCCGCATTGTTGAATTCCCTTGTTGAGGTAACACCCGATGAAAGCGTGGATCTGCCTGCCCTTATTAGCCCTGATGCTCACAGGTTGCGCCGGGAAAACCGCGTACCGCGACAGTTGCGCCACGCAACTGGACAGCGCCTGGCATGAGCTTGATCTGGCCAAAGCCGAAGGCTTTGCCGGCACCGTCAGCTACTCCAAAGCCCTGTCGTTGCTGACCGGCGCCAAGACCCAACAGCAATTCGAAGCCTTCGAAGGTTGTTCGGAAAAGGCCGAGAAAGCGCGTTTCTACATCAAAGAGTCCCGCGCCGGGCGTTGAGCCAACGGCACTGGATCGTTCCCATATCCGTGGGAGCGGACCTGTCCGCGAAGGGGCCAGTACATCCGACGTATTTCCGGCGTCTGACCCTCAGTCTTCGCGGACAGGTCCGCTCCCACAGGTTGCTCGCTGTTCCTGGGACCGATCAATTTCGCGCTACCTTCCAATCTCCTCGTTAAATCCCCATTCCCCTCTGGCGAAAACGCCTACGCTGACTTTAAAGTGGCTGCACGTCTGGCCTCTATCGCAGTCCTATTCGCCATGAGCAGTCGCCTGGAGAGATTTTCCAATGGGCAGAAAACTGGATGCGTGTCTCAACGCGATCAATGAAGTGATCCTGGGCAAAGAGCCGCAGGTGCGACTGGCCATGACTTGCCTGCTGGGGGGCGGGCATTTGCTGATCGAAGACTTGCCCGGCATGGGCAAAACCACCCTCAGCCATACGCTGGCGCGGGTGTTGGGTTTAAGTTTCCAACGCATTCAATTCACCTCCGACTTACTGCCGGGGGATATTCTCGGCACTTCGGTGTTCGATCGCGACACCGGGCAATTCACCTTTCATCCGGGGCCGATCTTCGCCGAACTGGTGCTGGCCGACGAGATCAACCGCGCGACACCCAAGAGCCAGAGCGCTCTGCTCGAAGCGATGGAAGAGGGCCAGGTCACCATCGAAGGCGCAACCCGCTTGCTGCCCGATCCTTTTTTTGTCATCGCCACGCAAAACCCCTTCAGCCAGGGCGGCACCTTCGCCTTGCCCGAGTCGCAGCTGGATCGTTTCCTGATGCGTCTGTCCTTGGGCTACCCGGCACGTTCGGCCGAGAAGGCGTTGCTGCTCGGGGAATCGCGTCGCGATCTGTTGCCGCGTATCGAACCGATCATCGACCACGCCGAACTGGCATCACTGCAGGCCGAGGCCCGGCAAATACGCGCCAGCGACGCGCTGGTCGATTACGTGTTGCGGTTGGTGGATGCCACGCGCAGCCAGCCGCAGTTCGCCTATGGCCTGTCGCCTCGGGCCAGTCTGGCGATTCTTGCAGCGGCGCGGGCGTGGGCGATGCTTGTAGGGCGTGATTACGTGATTCCGGAAGACGTCCAGGCGATTCTGCCCTCGGTGATCGGCCATCGCTTGCGCGAACGGACCGACCCCACCGGGCATGGCGGCGGGGCGCTGGTTCAATGGCTACTGCGTGAGGTGCCGGTGCTTTGATCGAACGGTTGAAACCGATCTGGCAGCGCTGGGTGGTTCGACGCATTCCCCCCGCTGCACGAATCGAGCTGGATCACCGCCGAATTTTCATTTTGCCCACCCGCGTCGGTGGCACTTACGCGCTCGTGCTGTTTTTGATGCTGCTGGTGTCGATCAACTACCAGAACAGCCTTGCCTATGGCCTGACCTTCCTGCTGCTGTCGGTGGCGATCCTGGCCATCCTGCACACCTATCGCAACCTCAGCGGGCTGATTCTCAGCGCCGGTTCCGCGCGCTCGGTGTTTGTCGGCGAACCGGTGCAGTTGCGCCTGCGTCTGGAAAGCAACGGCCACAGTCATCAAGCGGTCTCCTTGGGTTGGGACAGCGAGCAGTTGCAGCAGACCGACGTTGACGCCGACCGACTGACCGAGACCGAAGTGACTTTGCCCGCCGTGAGCCGGGGTTGGCTGCGTGCGCCGCGACTGCGTGTAGAAAGCGTATTCCCGCTGGGGATTTTTCGCGCCTGGAGCTGGCTCGATCTGGAGCAGACAGTGCTCATTTATCCACGTCCGGTGCCTGGCGCGATGCCGTTGCTGCAAGGCTCGCAGCCCCATGACGAAGATCAGGGCCAGGCAACGCGGGGGCAGGGCGTGGATGACTATCAGGGCTTGCGCGCGTTTCAATCGGGTGATTCCAGACGCCGCCTGCACTGGAAAGCCTATTCCCGAGGTCAGGGCTTGCTGGTCAAGGACTTCACCGAGCTGAGCGGCAATGACCTGTGCCTGGACTTCATGGCATTGGGCGGTGACATCGAAGAGCGCCTTTCTCGGCTGTGTTACTGGGTGTTGGAACTGTCGCAGCGCCAGCAGCCGTTCGCGTTGCGCTTACCGGGTTTTCTGTCGTCGGTCGGCAGCGACGATGTGCATCGCGAAACCTGTCTCAGGGCCCTCGCGTTGTATGGCGCACGAGCATGAACGAGCGCCGCCAATGAAGGCTCAATCGACCCTCAACCAGCCCATCCAGCGCACCAGCCTGAACTGGCTGCTGTTCGCCCAGGCGCTGGTCATCGTGCCGTTTGCGTTGCACGTTCCGGTGGCGCTGATTGTCCTGTGGCTGGCGTGCACCTTCTGGCGAATCCAGATTTTCCGCATGCGCGTGCGCATTCCCGGCACCTGGATCAAGTCCGGGCTGCTGGTCGGCACGGCGGGGGGGATATTTCTCGCGCGGGGCAGTCTGGTGGGGCTGGATGCCGGGGCTGCACTGCTGATCGCGGCGTTCATTCTGAAGATGCTGGAAATGCAGACCCGGCGCGATGCGTTGGTGTTGATCTTTCTGGGCTTCTTCTGCGTGGTGGTGGGTTATCTGTTCGAGGACGATTTGCTCTGGGGCCTGTTCACCCTGCTGCCGATCAGCACCTTGCTGGCCGCATTGATCGGCCTTCAGCAATCGAGTGTGGGAAACAAACCGGCAGCCACTTTCAAGCTGGCGGCAAAGCTGTTGCTGCAAGCGGTGCCGCTGATGCTGCTGCTGTTTTTGTTTTTCCCGCGCCTGGAGCCGTTGTGGTCCCTGCCACAGCCGAGCAACAAGGCCTTGACGGGGCTATCGGACAGCATGGCGCCGGGGGACATTGCCGACCTGACCAAATCGGCGGCGCTGGTGTTTCGCGCCAGTTTCGAAGGCGCCGTGCCGCCCCGGGATCAGCAATATTGGCGCGGCCTGACGCTTGAACAGTTCGACGGCAGGCGCTGGTCGCAGTCCTCACGGGCGCAAGTACCGGACGCGCCGGACTGGCGCAAACAGGGTGAAGCGCTGGCTTACAGTATCGTCATGGAACCCAGCGGCAAGCCGTGGCTGATGACCCTGGACGTCGCCGAACCGCAATTGGCAGGCGCCCGACAAATGAGCGATTTCCGCTGGCAGCGTCGGCGGCCTATCGATCAATCGGTGTTGTACGAGGCCAAATCCTGGCCCGATGCTGTGCGCGAAACCGTGCTCAGTGACGGCGCGCGGTTGCAGAATCTGCAACTGCCTTCCAAAGGCAATCCACAGGCGCGGGAGTGGGCAGCGCAATTGCAACGTCGTTATCCCCGTGCTGACGCGCTGGTCAATGGCATGCTCAGTTACTTCACCGACGAGCCTTATCACTACACGCTCAAACCGCCTGTGCTTGGGCCCAACAGCATCGATGATTTCCTGTTTACCAGCCGCGAGGGTTTTTGCGCACATTACGCAGGCGCCATGACCTTCGTGCTGCGCGCCGCAGGGATTCCGGCACGGGTGGTGGCGGGGTATCAGGGCGGCGAGCTGAACCCGGACGGCAACTTCATCAGCGTGCGCCAGTTCGACGCCCATGCCTGGGTTGAGTACTGGCAGCCGGGCATCGGCTGGCGCAGCGTCGATCCCACCGCAGCCGTCGCGCCAACGCGTATCGAACAGGGCCTGGAGCAGGCGCTGGCGTTGGATGAAGCGTTTCTCGCCGATTCGCCGATGTCAGCGCTGCGTTATCGAAACGTGTCCTGGCTCAACTCGGTGCGGCTGAGTTGGGACAACCTCAATTACGGCTGGCAGCGTTGGGTGCTGGGGTATCAAGGGCAACAGCAGTTGCAGGTGCTGGGGCGCTGGTTCTCAGGGTTCGATGCGCCGGTGTTCGTTGGCGGTGTGCTGATCATTCTGGCGGTATTGGCGCTGTGGCTGTTCAAGCCCTGGCTGCGCGAAAGCGATTCCCAGCTACGCCTCTTCAATCGATTCGAACGCTTGCTCGCCCGCCACGGTCTCAAGAGACAAGCGGGCGAGGGCGCTCAGGCATTCTCCCAGCGGGCGGCACTGCATTTCCCTGCGCACGCACACGCGATCGAGACGTTTGCCCGGGATTTTGAAGCCCAGCGTTATGGTGCGGGGTCCGGGTCCACGGGGCAGTTGCGCCGCAGCTTGAAAGCGTTGCGCCGAAGCCTGCCATGGCGCTTGTCGCCCGCTAAAGACAAGGTATAGCGCCAACCATGAGTCTTCACACGATCAATTAAGGAGCGGTTCATGTCTGCCATGGTCGATCACCTGATCGCCGAGATTTTCAGTCTCAATATCAAGTTGCTGTCCTGTCATGCTCGCCTGGTGGAATCCACTGACAGCGAAGCGTTGCATGATCTGCGCACCACGGTGCGGCGCCTGCGCAGTGTGTTGCGTCCGCTGCGCGGCTTGCCCGGGCTGGAGCAGGTCGAGGACGCCGCCAAGGGTGTCGGCGATCTGACCACGCCGCTGCGGGACATGCAGGTGCTGGCGGCGTTTTTGGGCGAGCAAGGCCTTGAGGCCGCTGCGCTGAAGCGTTCGCGTTATCTGGACCGCGCCTGCCCGCAAGTGGCGTCATCACCTGAACTCAATCGACTGTTCGGCGTGCTCGATCAGCTACCCGCGTTTTTGCGCGCACAAGAGCGTCACGGTTTGCTCAAACAATTGCGCAAGCGGATCGAAAAGCAGATGGACAAGCAGTGGAAAAAACTCAAGGAGGCCATGGTCGATCCCGCTCATGACCGGCATCGTTTGCGCCTGCTGATCAAACGCGTGCGCTACGCCGGCGAGGCGTATCCCGAACTCAGTCATCAGCCTAAAGGCATGCAGAAAAGCCTGAAAGCCGCGCAAGGCGCGCTGGGCGACTGGCATGATCATCTGCAGTGGCTGGCGCAGGCTGGGCAACAAGCAGATCTGGCGCCGTGCATCGCCGGTTGGCAGCTGGGCATTTTGCGCGCCGAGGCCAAATCCGATAAGTCGCTGCTGCGCCTGGGCGAGGCGTGTTTCGGTAAGGCTGCGCATTCCTGAGCTGGATTCAGGCCGCTGAAATGGCGCATATGAACCCTGCTTCGGCGGGGTTCGCTGGTTAAGATCGACGCCAATCAATGCCGGCCGTCTCCCGCCCGGCACAGGAGTGCCCATGACGTTTTCTCAATTGCTCAACGCGGTGCGTGACAATCCGCAATCGGTGACGATCCCGCGAGAGTGGTCCCAAGGCCGTTCGTGCTTTGGTGGTTTGATGGCGGCTTTGCAGTTCGAAGCGATGCGCGCGAAGGTTCCGGCAGACCGGCCCATTCGTTCGTTGGCGATCACCTTTGTCGGGCCCCCTGCGCCAGACGTGCCGATCAGCTTTGAGGTGGAAATCCTGCGCGAGGGCAAGGCGGTCAGTCAGGTGCTGGGTCGCGCTGTCCAGAATGGCGAGGTGATGACGCTGATCCAGGGCAGTTTTGGCGCTCCCCGTGAGTCGACCATTGCGGTGGCGGCGCAATCTGCCCCGGTGTTCAAACCGGTGGATGAGGTGGCCGAGTTTCCTTTCATACCCGGGGTGATGCCCGAATACCTGCGCTTCATTGATATGCGCTGGGCGCTGGGCGGGATGCCGTTTTCCAACACACCGTCGCCGGCGATTGGCGGCTACGCGCGGTTGAAGGGTGTTGAGAAGGAGAAGCTGACCGAGGCGCATCTGTTGGCACTGGTCGACACCTGGCCGCCGGCGCTGTTGCCGCATTTGAGCAAGCCGGCCCCAGGCAGTTCGCTGACCTGGACCATTGAGTTCGTGCAGCCGCTACCTGAAATGACCACCCATGACTGGACCCAGTATCGGGCTGTGATCGAACATGCGCGCGATGGTTACGGGCACACGGCCGCCGCGTTGTGGGCGCCAAGCGGGGAGTTGGTGGCGATCAGTCGCCAGACTGTGACGGTGTTTGGTTGAGCGCGTTCACGGTTTGAATCTGCTTTGAAATGCAACAAACCCGAACGTTTATCGAGTTCGAGTTTTGATCGCTTGCGCCGCCACCAGGCCCAGCACGCCGATAGCGGCCGAGGTCACGCTTGCACTCAATGCGCCATCCAACAGCAACAACCCCGAGACGATGGACAGTGGAAAGGCCAGTGACGACAGGACGATGCGTGACGAAGCATCAGTATCGTGGGCGTTGCTGAAGAAGCTTTCCAGGTGCAGATCGGTAATGAACTTGGGCATGATGTTTTCTCCTGATTCCGGCGTAGCTTGACGCTGAAGCCGAATACGAACGGTTTTCATGCTTGAAGAGTAGGCCGCCAACCGAAGCTCGGCGAATCAACGCTTGCTATCGAAGTGATAGAAATGGTCATCAGGCGCTGAGAATTCTGTGGGAGCTGACGAGCAGCGCGAGGCTGAGATAGCGTTTTGCCTGACACACTGCTTCGCAGCCTCGCGTTGCTCGTCAGCTCCTACAAATGCTCTGTTGCAGCAACCACTCAACCAAAGGTAAACGCATAAGCACTCACCCCTGGGTCGAGAAATTCGATGCTGAACGTGTGGTCTTCGATCTCGCCCGGTTGGCGCAGCAGTTGGTATAGGCGTTGTTCGGTCACGGTGCCGGTGCCGTCCTTGGCAGTGTCAGTGCCATGAGCGTCGTCCGGGGTTTTACCGTCGATCGTCACGCGAAAACGAATCGGTTTGCCGTCGCTTCCGGGACCCAGTACCAGATGCAGGTCGCGGGCGTGAAAACGATAGGAAATCATCCCCGTGGCACCCGTCAGCGAAGCCTGTTCCGAACTGATGTTCCACTGTCCACTCAGCCCCCATTGATTGAGCGCTGGGGCGGCAGGCAACTGATAGGTGGTGTCGGTATCCGCCACTGCCTTAGGTGTGGACGCAAAGTGTTCGCTGCGCTCATAACCCAGATAGGTCTCGGGTGACTGCACGTTGGCGCGATCCGAGCCTTGCCCAACCCCCTCAGCTTTGGTCTTGATCAACTCACTGGCGACGCCCGAATGCCCTGCTTCACGGAGCAATTGCTGAATTACCTGCTCGGATTCTGCATAGCCGCCTTCGCCGAAGTGGTGATAGCGAATGTGGCCGTTGGCATCGGCAAAGTAGTGCGCGGGCCAGTACTGATTGTCGAAGGCGCGCCAGATTTTGAAATCGTTGTCGATGGCGACCGGGTAGGTCACGCCGAGTTTCTTCATTGCATTTTTGACGTTGTCCACGTCACGTTCGAAGGCGAATTCCGGCGCGTGCACGCCAATCACTACCAGCCCCTGATCCTTGTATTTTTCCGCCCAGGCCGTGACGTAGGGCAGGGTGCGCAGGCAGTTGATGCAGGAGTAAGTCCAGAAGTCGATCAGCACCACTTTGCCGCGCAACGCTTCGGCGCTCAGCGCCGGGGAATTGAGCCACTGCACGGCGCCCTCCAACGAGGGCAATTCCCCTTCGATGGGCAGGGTGCCGTCGGTAGCAATAGGCTTGATGTCGGCGTTTCTTGGTGGGGTCAGGCGATTGACCAGACTTTGCTCCAGACCGCCCGTTGAGGCAGTGGACACTTGGGCCAGCACGCCGGTGTCCAGCCCCAGCGCGATGGCGGCAACCCCTGCCAGCATGGCGGCGCCCAGCACTCGACGAATCCACTCACCGGCGCCAATCGAGCGTTTCATGGCGGCGAACACCTTGCCCCCCAGCAGTAGCGCAACCGACAGCGAGGTCGCGGCGCCTGCAGCGTAGGCCAGCAGCAAAAACGTGCTGCCGATGGTGGCGCCCTGAAGCGCCGCGCCAGTCAGCACCAGGCCCAGAATCGGACCGGCGCAGGGCGCCCACAGCAAACCGGTGGCGATCCCGATCAAGAACGAGGCGCCGGGTCGCGGTTTGCTGTCGTTGCCCGCAGCTTCTGAAAGCCGACTGCCTGCGGCCACGAGTGGTCGCGTCAGGCGGTCGGCGAGTCTGGGCAACAACAGCGTCAGGCCGAACAGCGCGACAAAAATCAGCGCCAGCCACCGCCCGTACTGGTTCAGCTGAACCACCCATGATCCGCCCACCGCCGCCAGCGATGCGACCAGCGCGAAGGTCATCGCCATCCCTGCAAGCAACGGCAAACCGCTGCGCACAAACGGTTGCCCCGTGCGGGCGAATACGAAGGGAAGCACCGGGAGAATGCAGGGGCTGACAATCGTCAGAATCCCGCCAAGGTAAGCCAGTACGAGTAACAGCATGGTTTGATACGCCTGAGTCGACAGTGGTTGGGCTATGGGGTGTCGCAGAAAGAGCATGCACAACCCCTGTTCCCGGAGTCCTCACGGGGTGTTAAACGTTTTGTGATAGTTGCTCAGAAGATGGATCGGCCTTACCGCCCCCTTCGCTGACGAGTCCGCTCCTACGGGAACGGTCTCAAATCAGCATTCCGCGAACATCCAGCCTCTTGTTGGAGCGAGGCTTGCCCGCGAAGCTAACGACGTGGGGTATCTGCTACAACCGAGGCGCCACCTTCGCGGGCAAGCCTCGCTCCAACAGAATGTGTGTGCACCGTGATTTTGCTTCTGCGCGCAGCGCTTAGGAGATCTTCGAGGCAGTTGTTCAGTTACCATCGGCCGTCGCAAGGTCCGCCGCTCCTGGGCGGCCAGTCAAAAGGGTGTGCTTATGCTGTTTGTGGTGATGCTGGGAGGCAAACATCCCAGAGCGAAAATCGAAGTCCATGACGTGGCGTTTGTCGCCGCCGACACGCTGGAGGCTGCGTATCCGCAGCTGCGTGAAAGCTGGTTTGGCAGCCCGACAGGGGTGCACATCGATTCGTGGATGCAGGTGGACGGCGTCGATGGCTGGAAAGTCGAACTCAGCCCGCTGGCCCCGCTGCCAGGGTCGCTGCGGTTGTACTTCATCAACCTGGGCGGTTACGAGGCGCAAGCGTTCGGCGAAGCGCATCACTATGTATTGGTCGTGGCTAAAACCAAGGCCGAAGCGAAGGCCAAGGGTAAGCGGCACATGCTCAGGCAATGGGCTCAATCCCACACCGATGCGCTGCTGGACGTGGATGATTGTCTGCCGATTGATGAAGTCAGCGGGCGCTACATTCATCTGGTGGAGGGCGAACACGGCGGCGTCATTCAGCGCAACGACTACATCGTTCTGCCCAAGTGAGGATTTCTTAACACGACTGCGGCCGTGCCCCAGCACCCAAAGGGCACCTCTTGCCCGACGAGTCTTTTGTTCTTCTAAAGGGTTCGTGACTTTGACCGAAAAGCAGAAACAGGCACACATCCGGCACTAATCGCGGCGCCATCGTTACCCACACGCTTTACCGTGCTCACTCTTCTTATCGACAGCGGAGTCCCTCCCCATGGGCACACTTCTCATCTACGGCGCCACCGGCTACACCGGGCGTATGGCAGCGGCACGGGCGAAAGCGTTGGGCGTGAATTTCGAAATTGGCGGCCGTGATGCTGACCGTCTGCGCACGCTGGCCAGGACGCTGGATGTGCCCTATCGCGTGTTTACGGCGGATGACCACCCCGAACGTTCGCTGGACGGCATCGCCGTGTTGATGAACTTTGCGGGGCCCTTTGTCAGGACTGCGCAAGCGTTGATGAACGCCTGCATCAAGACCGGCGTCGACTATCTGGACATTACCGCCGAGATCAATGTTTATCGTTTGGCCGAACGTCTTGGAGCCGAGGCGGCAGAGGCGGGGGTGATGTTGTTGCCGGGAGTGGGTTGGGACGTGGCGACTACGGACTGCCTGGCCGTGCATGTGGCGGGCCGGGTATCGACGCCGCAATCGCTGAGCATCGCGCTTCAGGTGCCGGGCTCGATGTCCCGAGGGTCGGCCATGAGCGTCAGCGAGATTGTCGGGGCTGGTGTGTTGTCCCGAGTCGACGGCCAGTTGATTGCAACGCCGGATGTACAGCCACGCGAGTTCGATTTCGGCGATGGCCCGGTGTTGTGTGCACCGCTGTCATTTGGTGATCTGGTGACGGCTTGGCACTCGACCGGGATTCCCAACATCGCGATGTTCGTGCATATCTCGGGAGAAGCCTTTCCGGAGGGCGATCTGTCGCTGTTGCCGGATGGCCCGACGCCTGAGCAGCGCTACGCTCATCGCGCTCGTGCGGTGGCTGAGGTGACCGGCGCAGACGGCAGTATCGCGCGATCGGTGATCGAAACCGTCAATGGTTATTCGTTCACTCCGCTGGCTGCCGTCGAGGCGGCCCGGCGTGTGTTGAGCGGTGAACGGCGGCCTGGTTTCGAAACCGCGGCGCGGCTGTTTGGCGGTGGTTTCGCCCAGTCCATCGAGGGGACGGGGATTACTGATGCGTAGCAATTGACTTCGATGGTAGAAGCGCGCTTGCCCGCGAACGTGATGCATGAGGCGCTGGAGATATGCCGGATGTACTGGCCTCTTCGCGGACAGGTCCGCTCCCACGGGTTTTGCGGCGCGGCGGTGGCGCAGGTCATCTGTAGGAGTGAGCTTGCTCGCGATTGCGATGGGTCAGTCACGCATCTGGTGCAGCACAAATGCGGTCGCGGGCAAGCGCGCTCCTACGGGGGTTCAACTTGCGGCCATTGAAGCGTCCACTTGAGCGAGAACATCACGTTGCGCGGGTCGCCGTATATGCCAGCGTCGTCGGCGGTCGGGAAGCTTTGCCAGTAGCGGGTGTCGAACGGGTTGTTGACGTTGACCCGGCCGTCCCGGTTTTCGTCGAAGCGGTAACCGGCCATCAGGCCGACAATGCCTTAGGCGTCCTGGTCGGCAGTGCTGTTGCCGACGCGGTTGAAGGTTCAGGCGTGAGCCGTGCGTGGTTAATCGATCTGAACGAATGTGCAGTGACACCGTCGGATGTAAGTGGCCGTGGAAACATGGCCCGGTTAAATGTTACTGACACCAGTGACCGCTTTGACTGCCCTACCTCCCAGGCTTCCCGGGATCGCGTTGTAAGGAGCACGTCATGCAAAGCACTTATCACTCTCGCGCCTATGTAGAAGGCGCCTTTCAAATCACCGTCAATGCCTATCGCAGCAGCACCGACGCGCCGTGGACTATTGATGTGCTGACCCACAAAGGCGGTGAACGTATCTCGCCGGTCTGGCGCGAATACAACCGCAGCTACGCCAAACTCGAAACGGCTCAGCAAGCGGGCCTCGCGGGTGGGCGGCTGATGATCTCCTCAGTGCATTGAGAGATTTTCCCTTCGTTGGCGCAGCTCGCGCTCCTGGCTCGCCATCCATTCGGCGGGTACTGAACATCTCCTCCAGATATCGCTGAACTGTTGCCCTTCTTCGTAGCCCTATTTACATCACTGACGAAGAGGGCATCCCCATGAACAGCGAGGCATTCAACCAGTACGATCAGGAACGGTTTCATCTGCAGGTTGCCGCCCAATTGGGCATCACGGCCGATGAGTTGAAAACCTGGATGATCAATGACATCGAACGCGTGACCGAAGGCGGCAAGGAAGTGGGGCACATGGTGGTGTTTCGCGAATCGACGCCGCCGCAGGTCCTCGATAAATTGCAGAATCGTCAATCTCAATTCACTGCGATGACGGGTGTGATTACCGGCGAATGATCGCATCGGCGTAGCTGTCGTCGCCGGTACTCATTCCGGTTGAACGAAGCTGCGCGGCGCCGGGTCAACTTTGTTCGACAACTCAACCAGGTACACGAGTATGGCCACCGATATCACAAAAAATCTGACTGACGATCTCTATGACAAGACGCGTTCGGAATTGCGTACGTTCTTGAACGAGACCGATGCCCTGCTGCGGGCAGGCGATGCAATCAACGAAGACAGGACGAGCCAGGCACGTCAGCGCCTTGGTGCATTCCTGGACCGTGCCGCCGACACAGTCACCTCCTACGACACCGTCGTGGATCGCAGCAGTCATGCGTTTTCATCGGCCAAAGATTACGTCAAGGCTAACCCTTGGCAGGCCGTTGCGGTCGCCGCGGGCGCAGGGCTGTTGGTGAGTCTGTTGCTCAATCGTCGCAATCGCTGAACCGTACGTTAAGCCACTGTTTCGAAGGAGCAAGCGCAATGACTGAGCCCGAGAAAACCAAACAGCCACCTGCCGACGATACGCCCGCTCACTCCACCCCGGAGGAAAAAGAGCGACTGAAAGATTTCAACAAAGGCGGCATTCCGCCTGGCGCCTGTTGAGTCATGGTTAATAGAGACCTGCGCAGCGAGCGCCTGCGATTGCAAGGCACTGCGCTGCTGGATTTTTCACAGCGGGCGGAACAGCCCGCAATATCCCGGCAACGGGTCGCTATCAATGGCGGCCGCAGAAGTCGAGTGCTGCCGCCTGTTTTAACGCATTGGCCTGATGGGGGAGTGGGGATGAACATCGATCAAGACACTATTCGCCAACTGGCAGAGGCGATCTGGGAAACCGAAGGCAAACCGGAAGGGCAACAGGAACGTCACTGGGAAATGGCGACCAAGCTTGCCGAATCTGCCGCGATGGCCCCTGTGCGCAACGGCAACAAGCGCCATCGTCTGGACGCGTTGTTCCCAGAGCCCGACAACGATCCTGACGCTGAATAACGGCCAGTCTTGATCGTTTATTAGCCCCGCGCATTGGCGATATAAGTCAGCCAGTCACCTGTGGGGCCGTTAATCGGTTGGGTAAGAAATAGAAAGCAAGCGCTTGCGTGAAACGATTCAGCTGTTCTAGAGTGTTTCCAGTCGCTTCAAAGCGTCTTGCGTCCTCACCCAGATGTGGGGGAGACAAGGCTGCTGTAGCTGACAGAAAAATAAGAACAAGAAACCTCGAGGATTGAAATGAACAGCCAGCCTTTTCGGTCTGTGCACGTTCGCTCTCCCAGCGGCGTCGCCCACACTTCTTTTTTGAGCGCTTTCTCATGAGCGCGCCCTCTGCTGTCCTCGCATCCTTCCCTGACGCCAATCCAATCCCTGTTCTCGAAATGCGTGGTATCTCCAAGACCTTCAATGGCCTGCGCGTGCTCAAAGACGTCAGCCTGAAAGTCTACGCCGGTGAAGTCCACGCGCTGATGGGGGAAAACGGGGCGGGCAAATCCACGTTGATGAAGATTCTCTCGGGTGCCTATCAGGCCGATCCCGGCGGTGAAATTCGCGTCAACGACCAGACCTTGGCGGCCTTCGATCCGCTGACTGCAAAAGCCCACGGCATTGCGGTCATCTATCAGGAGCTGAGCCTGTGTCCGAACCTCAGCGTGGCGGAAAACATCTACCTGGGCCGCGAACTGCGACGCGGTTGGACCATCGACCGCAAGGCCATGGAAGCCGGCTGCGTCGAGGTGCTAACTCGCCTGGGCGCTGAATTCAAAGCCACGACCACCGTCAGCGTGCTGTCGATCGCCGAACGTCAGTTGGTCGAGATTGCCCGGGCGCTGCACGCCGACGCGAAAATTCTGGTGATGGACGAGCCGACCACACCGCTTTCGTCACGGGAAACCGACCGCCTGTTTGCCTTGATCAAACAGCTGCGCGACCAGGGTCTGGCGATCATCTACATCAGCCATCGCATGGCAGAAATCTACGAGCTGTCTGACCGAGTTTCGGTGTTGCGCGACGGCGAATACGTCGGCCAGTTGCAGCGTGACGGACTGTCCGCCGAAGTGCTGGTGAAGATGATGGTGGGCCGCGATCTGTCCGGGTTCTACAAAAAAGAGCACGCGGCCTACGACCCGGGCGCGGTGGTGATGCGGGTGCGGGACATGGCCGACGGCAAGCGGGTGCGCAATTGCAGTTTTGACCTGCATGCGGGGGAGGTGCTGGGCATCGCCGGATTGGTCGGCGCCGGTCGTACCGAGCTTGCGCGACTTATTTTCGCGGCAGACCCGCGCACTTCGGGCACGCTGGAGATCTCCGGAAAGCCCATCACGCAGTTGAGCAACCCCACTGATGCAATCCGGGCCGGCGTCGTTTACCTCACCGAAGACCGCAAGGCCCAAGGACTTTTTCTCGACATGAGTGTGCGCGACAACATCAACGTCTGTGCCTGCGTGCCGGATGCCCATGCGGGCGGGGTGCTGGATCGGCCGCGCGGGGCAAAACGTGCGCTTGAGGCGATCCGCTCGCTGTCCATTCGAGTCGCGTCGGGCAAGGTCAGTGTCGGGTCGCTGTCCGGCGGCAACCAGCAGAAGGTTTTGCTGGCGAGGCTGCTGGAGGTCAAGCCACACGTTTTGATTCTCGATGAGCCCACCCGTGGTGTGGACATCGGCTCCAAGTCCGAGATCTACCGCATCATCAACGAACTGGCCAAAGCGGGTGTTGGCATCGTCGTTATTTCCAGCGAACTGCCGGAAATCATCGGCACCTGCGACCGCGTGCTAATCATGCGCGAAGGGCAGTTGGTGGCCGAAGTCGGCGGCGCGTCGGGCAGCGAGATATCCCAGGAGCGGATCATTGATCTGGCGACGGGTGGCAGCTAAGTGAGGTGTTCAAGGCCCCCTGTAGGAGCGAACTTGTTCGCGAGGCATTCTTTCTACAGAACGCATAAGGGCGCCTCGCGAACAAGTTCGCTCCTACAGAAATGCATCGTTTTTCAATAACAATAAAGAGGACGCCAGGCCATGAGTCTGACCGTAGACAAAGCCGCCACTGTCGCGACGATCAACAAGCGCGAACGGGCGCGTGAACTGATGCGCACCGTTGGCATGCTGCCGGTATTGGTGCTGTTGCTAGTAGGTTTTGCGCTGATGAGCGAAAGCTTCATGACCTGGCAAAACCTGTCGATCATCACCCAGCAGGCTTCGGTCAACGTGGTGCTGGCGGCGGGGATGACGTTCGTGATTTTGACCGCAGGCATCGACCTCTCTGTGGGGGCCATTCTCGCTGCCTCTGCCGTAGTGGCATTGCAGGCTTCGATGTCGCCGCAGTACGGCATGCTCGGGATCTTCGCCGGCATCGGTTTCGGCCTGCTGCTGGGGCTGGTCAATGGCGGCTTGATTGCGTTCATGCGCCTGCCGCCGTTCATCGTCACCCTAGGCGCATTGACCGCGATGCGCGGCCTGGCACGTTTGCTGGCGGACGATAAAACCGTGTTCAATCCAGATTTGCCGTTCGCCTTTATCGGCAATGATTCAGTGCTCGGGGTGCCGTGGCTGGTGATCATCGCTGTCGCGGTGATCGCCATGTCGTGGTTCATCCTGCGACGCACGGTGATGGGCGTGCAGATCTACTCGGTAGGCGGCAACCCGGAGGCGGCGCGGCTTTCCGGGATCAAAGTGTGGAAAGTCCTGCTGTTCGTCTACGCCTTGTCGGGCGCGCTGGCCGGGCTCGGCGCGGTGATGAGTGCGTCCCGGTTATTCGCCGCCAATGGCCTGCAATTGGGCCAGTCCTATGAGCTGGATGCCATCGCCGCGGTGATCCTCGGCGGCACCAGCTTTACCGGCGGCGTCGGCACCATTGGCGGCACGCTGATCGGCGCACTGATCATCGCCGTGCTGACCAACGGCCTGGTGCTGATGGGGGTGTCTGATATCTGGCAATACATTATCAAGGGCATCGTGATCATTGGTGCGGTGGCGCTGGATCGCTATCGTCAGTCTGGCGCGAGAACCTGAGTCACGCGGTACCGTTATTCAACAAAGGCCTCAACAATAATCACAAGAGAGCAACTATGAACTTCAAACGTAAATTCCCCGCTGTCGTCACCTTATGCCTGGCAGCGCTGCTGTCCCAGGGTGTTCAGGCCCGCGAACTGAAATCTGTGGGCATGACCATGGGCTCGCTGGGCAATCCGTATTTCGTGACCCTCACCGAAGGCGCCAAAGCCAAGGTGCTGGAGCTCAATCCCAACGCCAAGATCACCTCGGTCTCCGCTGATTACGACCTGAGCAAGCAATTCACCCAGATCGACAACTTCATTTCAGCGGGCGTGGATTTGATCCTGCTCAACGCGGTCGACCCATCGGCTATCGAGTCGGCGATCAAGAAGGCGCGCAAGGCCGGCATCGTGGTAGTGGCGGTGGACGTCAACGCCAAGGGTGTGGACGCCACGGTGCAGACCGACAACGTCGAAGCCGGCAAGCTGGCTTGTCAGTTCATCATCGACAAGCTCTCGGGCAAGGGTAACGTGATCATCGAGAACGGCCCGCAGGTGACCTCGGTGACTGACCGTGTGACCGGCTGCAAATCGGCATTGGCAGCGGCGCCGGACATCAAGGTGCTGTCCGACGATCAGGACGCCAAAGGTTCGCGCGAAGGCGGTTTGAATGCGATGCAGGGCTACCTCACGCGCTTCCCGAAAATCGACGGTCTGTTCGCGATCAACGACCCGCAAGCCATCGGCAGCGACCTGGCGGCTCGGCAATTGAAACGCAGCGGCATCATCATTACCTCGGTTGACGGCGCGCCGGATATCGAAAATGCGCTGAAAACCGAGTCATCAATCCAGGCATCCGCCAGTCAGGACCCGTGGGCCATGGCGCAGCAAGCGGTGGTGGTGGGCAATGACATTCTCAACGACAAGAAGCCTGCAGAAGCCGTGACGCTGCTGACTCCCAAACTGATCACCCGCGACAACATCGGTGACTACAAGGGCTGGGAAACCAAGCGCTGAGCATCGCGCTGTTCTGTAGGAGCGAATTTATTCGCGAGAGAAGTCCGGTCGATGTATTGCTTCGGATGTACTGACGTCTCGCGGATAAATGCGCTCCTACAGAGGGTTCATATGTCGTTCGCACTCGTCAGTCTGGAGTCCTTCAGTGGTGAAAATGGAAGACGTGGCGCGGTTGGCGAAGGTCTCGACCTCGACCGTGTCCCACGTATTGAACGGCACGCGCAAGGTCGGTGCGCAAACGGTGGCGGCGGTCGAGCAGGCGGTTCAGGCGCTGGGCTACGTCCCCAACACCTTGGCCCGTTCGCTGGCGCGCTCGCGCACTAACACGATCGGTGTAGCGATATCCGCGTTGTCCAACCACTACTTCAGCGAGACCGTGCACGCGATCGAAACCGAGTGCGCCAGGCACGGGATCATGATGTTGTTTGTCGACACCCACGACGACCCCGAGCAGGAACTGCGGGTGGTCAAGGCGCTGCATCATCGGCGCGTCGACGGCATTCTTCTTGCGCCTGCGATGGACCCCGGACAACTGGCGCTGAGCTATTTGCAGAACAACGCTATCCCAACGGTGTTGGTGGATCGCCTGGCCGCCCAGGGTTTCTCCCAAGTGGGCGTGGAAAACCGCGAATCGACCCGCGCACTGATCGCGCACCTGATCGGCCATGGTCATCAGCGTATCGGCATGGTTGCGGGCGCGGCGGGTTTGAGTACCACCGAAGAACGCATCGACGGTTATCGCGCGGCGCTGGCAGATGCTCGGTTGCCATGGGATGACGCACTCTTGGTCAACGGTGAATCGCGCAGCGAATCCGCGCGCATCGCCACCCACCGATTGCTCGATTTAAAACACCCGCCCACGGCAATCATGGCGGGCAACAACCTGATGACCATCGGTGCCATGCATGCCCTGCGCGAAGCCAGCCTTTGCGTACCCGAACAGATGGCGCTGGTGGGTTTCGACGATTTTGACTGGGCGGATTTTTTCCTCCCGCGCCTGAGCGTCATTGCCCAGCCGGTCCAGGAGTTGGGCGTGCAGGCGGTGACGTTGCTGCTCAACTGCATCGATAACCCCGAAGGACCACGCCAGACCGTGCGCCTGGCGCCGAGCCTGCGTATCCGAAATTCATGTGGATGCCCCTGAGCGCTCCCGTCAACGGCAAGTGAGAATTTTATGCAGCGCTGCGTCTCCCTCGGTATTGATCTGGGTACTTCCGAACTCAAGGCTATCCTGCTCGATGAAACCGGCATGGCGCTGGGATCGGCGGGTGCGCATTTGAGCGTATCGCGGCCTCATCCGGGCTGGTCGCAGCAGGACCCGGAAGACTGGTGGGCAGCGTGTCTTCTGGCGTTGGAGCAACTGCGCTCAAGCCATCCCCAGGCGTGGGCAGATGTGGCCTGCATCGGTTTGTCCGGGCAGATGCACGGCGCGGTATTGCTCGGCGACGACGATCGGATTCTGTATCCGGCGATCCTGTGGGATGACTCCCGCGCGATGCCTGAAGCCGAGCAGCTCAATCATGATTACCCAACCTATGCCGATGCTACGGGCAGCCTGGCCATGGCGGGACTGACGGCGCCGAAGTTGTTGTGGATGCAACAGCATGAACCCGAGGTTTTCGCGCAGATCGCCTGCGTACTGTCGCCCAAGGATTATCTGCGCCTGCGCCTGACCGGCGTGCGCGCAAGCGATATGTCGGACGCGGCGGGCACCTTGTGGCTGGACATCGAGCGTCGCGCCTGGCACGAGCCGATGCTCCGTGCTACGGGACTTGCTTTGGCGCAAATGCCTGAGCTGTTGGAGTCCTGCGAGATGTCCGGACGGTTGCACGCACAAGCAGCGCATCAGTTGGGTTTACCGCTGGATCTGCCGGTCGCGTGCGGCGGCGGGGACAATCCGGTGTCGGCGGTGGGCATCGGCGCGATCAATGCCGGTGACGCGTTCATCACTCTGGGGACCAGCGCTGCCATCGTCGCCGTCACGGAAAAGCCGTCGGGCGATCCTGGCAGCGCTGTGCACAGTTTCTGCCATGCGCTGCCCCAGCGTTGGTACACCATGGGCGCGATGCTGGCGGGGGCAAGCTGTTTGCGTTGGGTCACGCGTTTGCTGGGCCAGTCTGACGAGCAGACCTTGCTGGACAAGATTGCTAGCGAGCTGCCGTTGGGGCAATCGGTGGCGCTTTCCAGTCCGCTGTTTCTGCCTTATCTGGCGGGCGAACGCACGCCACATAACGACCCGTTGCTGCGCGGCGGATTCATGAATATGGGGCATGACAGCACGCCCGCGATGCTCGGTTACGCGGTGCTTGAGGGTGTCGGTTTCGGCTTGCTGGATGCAGTGAGCGCGGTGCAGTCGGCGGGTGCTCAGGTCAATGCTTGTGCGTTGGTAGGCGGTGGCGCGCGCAGCCATTATTGGGCGCAGTTGTTGGCCAATATTCTGGATCGTGAAATCTACACCTTGCACGGCAGCGAACTGAGCGCGTGCATTGGCGCGGCAAAACTGGGATTTCTGGCGACGGGGCAGGGCGAAGGGCTGTTGCAACTTGGCATGCCGGTCAAGGCGCGGTATCTGCCCGAGGTGCAAACTCAAGCTGCATTACAGGCCCGCTACCTGAAGTTTCGCGGGCTGTTGAGTGCGGCTAAAGAGCTGCACGCCTGACTGAGACTCAGTGTACGGCGGCGGATTTTTGTGTGAGCGCATGGCCGAATTTCGCAATGTTTTTCACCCAGAAACGCCGGTGCGATGTCTGCGCCGGGGAAAGCGGCTCCTGGCTTGACCACTGATGCTGGCGCTTGATCTCTTCGCGATAGGTTTTCCATTCCATTGCTTCGGCGGTGTCTTTGGCCGTTTTTTCATTGTCGAACCAGCCGAGGACATAAACCTCACCTTGTTCGCGACCGTGTTCAACCAACAGAAAAATAGTGTCCATGAGCGTGCCCGTCGTTCATCAAGTCTGGTCCGGCAAATCCGGAATCTACAGACGGCTTATCGACAGCGTCGGCCAAAGGTTTAGCTCAGCTGAGCGCGTGGTGGCCCCGCTCATCAGTCGGGATGCACTAATCGGCAAACAGTGCTTCAGATGTGTACAAGCTATCCAGCGAAGGAGAAACAAGATGAGCACAGCTGATTCGCAACACACTGAAAAGGCCAAGCAGGATCTGGGCTTCGATCCGGACTCGCCGGATGTCGCTGATCCGCAGGTCGATCCGGTCGGCCCGGCGAAAGCGCCGGAAAGTGGCGAGAACATTGAGCAGGAAAAGCGGGTCAAGGATAAGCAGTATCCGCCGTATGACACCAAGGAATAACGCCGTTCCCCCTGTAGGAGCAAACTTGTTCGCGAGGCTTTTTTTGTCGCGACCACACATTTCGCCAACAAGTTGGCTCCTATAGAAGCCGCAACCGTTCGCCGTCCACGACAACACGGATGTCGTTGTAGTGAGCAATTACCGGGTGAGGCGTATCCATAATATGAGTGTGCGTCGCGCTGATCACTACAACGCTGGCGCCTGCAGATTCAGCCGATCGAATCCCGGCTGGCGCATCCTCGAACACCAGACAATCCTGCGCATCGACGCCCAGTTTCTGCGCCGCCAACACGAAGCAATCCGGCGCAGGTTTGCCGCGGCTGACGTCTTCTGAAGTGATCATCAACCTCGGTAATGGCAACCCAGCCGCTTGAATACGGCGCTCTGCCAAAGCACGGGGCGCCGAGGTCACGACTGCCCAGCGATTGGCGGGCAATGAGGCCAGCAACGCAGCAATACCCTCGATCGCAGTCACGCCATTGGTATCGTCCATTTCTGCCTGAGTCAGCGCAGCGGCTTCTTGCTCAGGGTCCACGCCCGGCAGGTTTTGCCGGCGCACGGTTTCGATACAGCGCACGCCATGGATGGTCGGCAAAAACGCTTCAACATTAAGCCCATGGCGTAGCGCCCATTGCGTCCAGACCCGCTCGGTGGCTTCGATGGAATTGATGAGCGTGCCGTCCATGTCAAACAGGAACGCAGCAAAAGAAGTGTCTTCCAGCATGCCGGTCTTGCCTCTCTCAAATCGATGGTGCGTTGCTAGGTGCGGCCCGAATGATTGCAGGCGACGCGTAGCCCAGGATAATAGAGGGTGAGAGCGACCGGCTGAAAGATGTGTTGATCAAAGCGTGGAGCGGAAGGGGATTGGCTCGCGCGAACTCAGGCGCTCATCGTTGGACTGACCGACCATCTCGTCGTACACCACCGGGTGAACGATGAACAGCGGCACCTCCGGCACAGCTGACAGGCATTTACGTGCTTCGTTGACAGAGGCGACATGCAGCACCTCGCCATTGGGGCTGCTGATGGGGTGGGACTTGCCATTCATTTGGGCATGGAGGACATATGAACCGCCCTCGATGGACATCAGATTCAAGTCCTCGACTTCACCGGCCTTGATGTGTTGCGCAAGCTTGTTCAAATCCATGAGAGCACCTTGATCGTCCCGCAGGACGCTGAATGTTCGGAAAGGCGTGCGAAGGTTTTTCTCGCAGGCGTAAGTTTCGAAGCATTCAAGGGCGCCAAGTTCAACGGCATCGCCGGACGGTCAGTATGGGTCCGTCACGGTTTTCGGGGAGGTGATGACCGTCATGCCGCCGATAACCCTGAATCTGCCCGGATTATCGGCGGCGCGGCGTGCTGCTTAGCAAAGTTTGTCGATGACCCGAACGCCAGGCTCGCGTTGCGCAGAGCCCCATTCACTGCTCAGGGTTTGCAATACGCGGCCCAGGAAGTCTTTGTCGGCAGCCGCTTTCTTGCCGACGTAGCCTTGGCCTTTGCGGTACATCCTCAAACGCGCACGCATGTGCGGACGTTCTTCGTCGAACTCTTGCTCTTGAGAGCAGACACCCAGGCCGTCCATGTGAACGTCGCCTTTTTCACAGACCCACAGGATGTGGCTGTCCAGGGAGTCTTTACGTGTTGCGAACAGCTGAGCCAGTTGATCAATGGTGGGTTGATTGTTCAGGTTCATTTTTTAGTACCCCTTAGACCGCGTGTTTATCCGACTGGTTGGTTCATACGTTTTGGCGAATCGGTCTGTCGATTCGGTGCTGCCAGTTGCCGACACACAAGGTCCGTCGATACACAGAGCCGGGTCTGAGCCAGATCATGTAGTGCTGATGAAAGATGACTACGGGCAGGTTCGAAACGAAGGGGGAAGAAGTAGCGGACGTCATGAGGACACTGGCGCCTTTATGGGGTCGACCACAAGTGTCATGAGGACGTTTCGCCAGCGCTTCTCGATCCTTGGTTGGACGATCATGCCGGTTCAGCTTCATCAATCTGCCTTGTGGGCAGCACACATCAGGTAACGGTTCGACGGCTTGCCGAACCTGCTCAGCCTGTTTTGCCAGCTCTCCCGATCGGGGAGACGGTTGAACTATGCAAGTGAAAAAGCCCTTCGTCAACAGTTATGTAGTGATTATTTTTAGGCACTACATAATCCGTGAATGCGGCACGCAAAGGTCGATTCGTGACTGAAAAGTCACGCCGGCTGCAGGCTGCACGGCGCTTGTGGCGAGCGCTCAGGATTTCGATTTGTCTAGTCACTCGCACCTGTGATTTGATCCCAAGCGCATTGATCTTCAATCCGCACGTTCCTGAAGGTGACCATGGAAACCCTTTTGCTCCCGACGTATGACGATGTTGTCGCTGCCGCCGCACGCATCGAAGCTTACGCGCACAACACCCCGGTGCTGACCTCGCGCACCGTAAACCAGGCCTTTGGCGCTGACGTGTTTTTCAAATGCGAGAACTTTCAGCGCATGGGTGCGTTCAAGTTTCGCGGTGCGTTCAATGCATTGTCTCGATTCGATGCCAATCAGCGTAAACAGGGGGTGGTCGCGTTTTCGTCTGGCAACCACGCGCAGGGCATCGCGCTGTCGGCACAGTTACTCGGTATCCCTGCGACCATCGTCATGCCTCACGACGCGCCTGCCGCGAAGATCGCCGCTACCCGCGAGTACGGCGCCACGGTGGTGTTGTACGACCGTTACAAAGAAGACCGCGAAGCCATAGGTCGCGATTTGGCGCAAAGCCATGGCTACACGCTGATTCCCCCCTTTGATCACGCTGACATCATTGCCGGGCAGGGCACGGCTGCCAAAGAGTTGTTTGAAGAGGTTGGGCAACTGGACTCGCTGTTCGTCTGTCTGGGCGGTGGCGGTTTGTTGAGCGGCTCGGCATTGGCTACCCGCGCGCTGGCGCCTGATTGCACCCTGTATGGCGTCGAGCCGCTGGCAGGCAACGATGGACAGCAATCGTTTCGCAGCGGCAATCTGGTCACCATCGACACCCCGAAGACCATCGCAGATGGCGCACAAACGCAGCGGCTTGGGGACATCACTTTTGCGATCATTCGTCGCGACGTCAACGACATCCTCACCGCGAGCGACAGCCAATTGATCGATGCCATGCGCTTTTTCGCCGAACGCATGAAGATGGTGGTCGAGCCGACTGGCTGCCTGGGTTTTGCGGCGGCGCAGGCAATGAAGGAGCAACTCAAAGGGCAGCGCGTGGGGGTGATCATCAGCGGCGGCAACATTGACTTGCCGCGCTATGCGGCGATGTTGGCGGGCCCTGTCTGACCGCACTTCATCTGTAAGAGCGAACTTGTTTGCGAGGCGTCCTGCCTGGCACGGCGCGTAGTCCTTCTCGCCAACAAGTTGGCTCCTACAGCCTGAACCGCGCCTGATTTTTCGGTTTGACGCAACCCTCGTGGGAGCGGACCTGTCCGCGAAGAGGCCGGTACATCCACTGAATACCTATCGCCTGACACACCGCCTTCGCGAACAGGTTCGCTCCCACACTGGATTTGAGTCGTGGCTGATTCTTCGATCCAACGCAAATGCTGTAGGAGCGAACTTGTTCGCGAGGCGTCCTGCCTGGCATAGCGAGTAGTCCTTCTCGCCAACAAGTTGGCTCCTACAGCCTGAACCGTGGCTGATTTTCGGTCTGACACAACCCTCGTGGGAGCGGACCTGTCCGCGAAAAGGCTGGTACATCCACTGAATACCTATCGCCTGACACACCGCCTTCGCGAACAGGTTCGCTCCCACACTGGATTTGAGTCGT
>NZ_JBSKHT010000017.1:48030-98628 GCF_057128745.1 Pseudomonas rosaeacicularis | reverse complement strand
GGTACATCCACTGAATACCTATCGCCTGACACACCGCCTTCGCGAACAGGTTCGCTCCCACACTGGATTTGAGTCGTGGCTGATTCTTCGATCCAACGCAAATGCTGTAAGAGCGAACTTGTTCGCGAGGCGTCCTGCCTGGCATGGCGAGTAGTCCTTCTCGCCAACAAGTTGGCTCCTACAGACCAACCTTTGGCGCTTGCTTGTCGCCACGGATTTTCTTGCCGGGGCGTGAGGCGATCTGACTGGCCTGACCATCCCGTTGTTTGCCAGTCCGGGCTTCGCTGATCAAGGCCGGGATCAACGGCCCTTCCGGCAAGTTTTTCCAGAACCGCGCGGGCAGGTGGCCTTGCATCACTTTGGGGTTCAAGCGTGCCGGATTGAAAATGTGGCTGTAGTAGGTCAGCCACAACTGACCATAAGGATCGTCCGCGTTTTTCGCCAATTGCCGCCAAGTGTCGGGGCACTCCCGGCGATGGATCAGATTTTTGCCATCATAAAAAACCCCGTCTTGAGGCGTCGCGATCATCCAGCGATGCCGCCCCATGCGCCCGATAAAATGCTCGCTGGCCGTGTGCAAAATGTCGTGGGCCGGCTCATGCCACGCCACGTACTGCGGCAGATTGGGCGTGTCGAGCAAAGCCGCTTTCGCCAGCTCATCCTCGCCTGGGGCGGCCGGGTCATGGGGCAACGCGACGAAACGTAAAAACGCATGCAGGTGATGGGCTTCGCGGCTGACCTGTTTGAGCCGCCGATGCAACTCGCTGCCCAGTTTGTCGCCCGCGAGCATGGCCGTTCGATCGCCGTGACTGACGCGCCATAGCACCTCGTACAGCAGGCTCCAGCGCTGATCGCCGCGATACTGTGCGGCGTTCTTTAACAGCTCGAGCAAAGCCAGCGGGATGCGCGCCTGAAACGGTCCTGGTTCCTCGGGATAATGCGTGTCGCTGGCGAACAGGTCAGCGTCATCCGCAACGCTCCAACTCACCTGCGCCGGGTCGATCTGGTGACTGAGCAACCAGCGCGCTTGCGATCTCCAAGTGTCGAACAGATCGTCGCAATCAAGACTGATCATCGGCGCCTTACCCCCACAATCCCAGTTGCTGCGGCTGTGGACGATCACGCATCTGCTCGCGCAGCAGCAGGCTGGTGGTGTCAGCCTGACGCGGGTGGTAATCGCTGGTGATGATGAACGGCCGCGCCTTGGCCAGCACACACCGCAGGCGGGTCAAGTCTTCGTAGCGAATACGCCGTTGGCGACGCAACTCCACCAGACGTTTGGTGGTGCGAATCCCGATGCCAGGGATGCGCGCGATCATTGCCGGTTCCGCGCGGTTCAGATCCAGCGGAAACACGTCGCGGTTGTCCAGCGCCCAGGCCAGCTTGGGATCGATGTCCAGCGCCAGATCGCCCGGGCCTTTGAGCAATTCATCGGCTTTGTAGCCGTAACTGCGCAACAGGAAGTCCGCCTGGTACAAGCGGTGCTCGCGCATCAAAGGTGGGGCGGCCAGCGGTACGCTTTTCGGGCTATTGGGAATCGGGCTGAACGCCGAGTAGTAAACGCGCTTGAGGCGAAAGTCGCCGTACAAGGCTTCGGCGCTGTGCAGGATGGTGCTGTCGTCGGTGTCATCGGCGCCGACGATCATTTGCGTACTTTGCCCGGCAGGGGTGAAGCGCGGCGCGTTGGGTTCGTTGAGCACGGTTTGCTGACCGGTGTAGATGGTCTGCATGGCCTGCTTGATCGAGCCCATTTCTTTTTCCGGTGCCAGGGTCTGCAGGCTCAGGCTGGTCGGCAGTTCGATATTGACGCTCAGACGATCGGCGTAGCGACCGGCTTCTTCGATCAGCAGAGGGTCGGCTTCAGGAATAGTTTTGAGGTGGATATAACCCCGGAACTCGTGTTCCTCGCGCAACAGTTTGGCGACGCGGATCAGCTGCTCCATGGTGTAGTCGGCCGAACGAATGATTCCGGAGCTGAGAAACAGTCCGCTGACGCAATTGCGCTTGTAAAAGTCCAGGGTCAAGGTGACCACTTCCTCTGGGCTGAAACGCGCGCGGGGTACGTCGCTTGAGCGGCGGTTGACGCAGTACTGGCAGTCGTACAGACAGAAGTTGGTGAGGAGGATTTTCAGCAGCGAGACGCAGCGCCCATCGGGGGTGTAGCTGTGGCAAATGCCCATGCCATTGCTCGAACCCAGCCCGGATTTACCCTCCGAACTGCGCTTGGGCGCAGCGCTACTGGCGCAGGAAGCGTCGTACTTGGCGGCATCGGCGAGAATGCTCAGCTTGTCGATCAACTGCATGGGACACATCCGGATACTGGTTTTATGTACAGTATCGGGTTGTGTCACAGCTCACAAGCGTCGGTTGAGTGGATTTGCGGGTGTGCGATGGACGGATGAAGGGTGTGAGTAGCCCCGTTAGGAGTCAGGAGTTTCAGCAACTCCCCAATTCTCATGTGGGAGCGGACCGGTCCGCGAAGAGGCTTGCTTGATCAACCATTATTTGGCGCCTGACAGCATCCCTTCGCGGACAGGTCCGCTCCCAACGGGATTGATGTCAGGTCGAGAAATCAGCAGCGCCTCAGACCTATTGTGGGAGCGAACCTGTTCGCGAAAGCGTTGGTTCAGACGATAAAAATGCGTTGGATTTACTGGCCCCTTCGCGGACAGGTCCGCTCCCACCGGTTTTGCGTTGGACTCCAGGCCGCCAGCGCTTCCGACTTGTTGGAGCGAGGCTTGATGTCAGGTCGAGAAATCAGCAGCGCCTCAGACCTATTGTGGGAGCGAACCTGTTCGCGAAAGCGTTGGTTCAGACGATAAAAATGCGTTGGATGTACTGGCCCCTTCGCGGACAGGTCCGCTCCCAAGGGTATTCACAAGCCCGGAGTTTCAGCAACGCCGCCGTTCCCACAGGAAAGCCCAAAGAACGATACGCCAGTCAACTCATCCGCTGAACCAGACTCTTCAGCTCGCCGAAATCCTTCACCCGATGGAAATTGGCATGATCGTGAAACTCGGAAAAATCAGTCTCGCCGTAACCCGCCACTTGAGCACCAGCGCCCAATCCGGCGAGCACGCCCGGCACACTGTCTTCCACCAACAGGCACTGCCGGGCCGACAATCCCAGCAACTGCGCTGCGCTTTCGATCAGGATCGGTGAAGGTTTCCAGGATTGGACTTCATAAGCGCTGACAATCAAACCTTGAAAATCATCGAGCAAACCCACGGTGCTCAGACAGGTTTCGATCTTGCTGCGAGGCCCGTTGGAGGCTACGCATTTCGGCAAATCCAGCCCACGAACAAAGTCCACGGCACCGGGCATTTCCTCAAGTTTTTCACGCAGCAGCGGCAGGGTACGACTTCTGAACGATGCCTCCACAGCATCCCCGGGTAATCCGGGATAGTCAGCGCACAAACCCTCCATGCACAGCGCAAACTGCACGCCGCGAAAACGCGTCAGCACTTCCTCGACGCTCAGTGACACCTGATGCTCATGAAGAACGTCGCGCAGCAGGCCTGCCGCAAGACGTTCGCTGTCTACAAGTGTTCCGTCGCAATCGAAGATGATGCCAGCAATATTCAAACAGGATTCTCCCGGTTCACGTTTTAAGCTCAGGGCCGTATGGACCGGCATTATCCAGAAAAGTTGGCACAAGCGCGTGAGAGATGATCGGCGGTTGGGCAACGCCGGAGCGTAAGAGGAGGCCTGAAAGCGTGCCTTCAGGCCGTGCAGCGGGGCAGGCGGGGGCGTGTTACAACGTGACCGGCGTAACCAGCGTCCCGTTATCGAAATAGCTGCTGATGTTGGAGAACACAAGATCCGCCATGGCCTGGCGCGTTTCGAACGTGCCGCTGCCGATGTGCGGCGTCAGCACGACGCTGTCGAGAGTCAACAATTCTGCGGGCACATTTGGCTCGTCTTCGAACACATCGAGCCCGGCACCGGCGATTTCCTTCTCCAGCAACGAAGCCACCAGCGCCTGCTCGTCCACCACCGAACCGCGGGCAACGTTGATCAGGTAGGACTTGGAACCCAGTGCCTTGAGCACGTCGCGGTTGATCAGATGCTGGGTGTCCGGACCGCCTGGGACGATGACGATGAGGTAGTCCGACGCCTTCGCCAGCGCCTGTAAATCGGCGTAATGGGTGTAGGGCACATCCGAATATGCTTGCCCGCGACGGAAGTAGGCAATGTTCATGTCAAACGCGGCGGCACGTTTGGCGATGGTCTTGCCGATTTTGCCCAGCCCGACGATACCGCAGGTTTTGCCCGACAGATCGTTGCCCAGCGGGAATTTGCCGGTGGCCCATTTGCCGGCGCGCACGAAGCGTTCGGCTTCGCTGATCTTGCGCGACACGCACAGCATCAATGCCAGTGCAGTTTCGGCGACGGCGTTGTTCAACACGTCAGGGGTGTTGCTGAGTTTGATCCCGCGTTTGGCGAGGTAGTCCGCATCTACTGCGTCGTAGCCCACGCCGAAGCTGCTGATGACTTCCAGATTGGGCAGGCGATCGAGGAGCGCATTATCGGCGCCATATACGCCACTGGTGATGATGCCGCGCACCTTGTCGCCGTGGCTGGTGGCCCAGGCGTCGAGGTCCTTTATTTCCCAGCGGTTGTGCACGGTGAAGTCGCGATTCAAGCCTTCGGTCAGCGATGCGTGCATCGGACCCCAGACCAGTACTTCGCCTTTTTTGTAGGACATGTTTTTCTCCTTTCAATCGCGCGGCATCACAGGCAGATGCCGCGCTTTCATGTGAGGGGGGCTCAGGCGTTTTTGTTCAGCGCGGTTTGCGGAATGTCGCCGCCACGAGATTTGAACAGCTCCGACACGGCCATGGTCAGCATGGGTGAGAACAACGCGAAGTATGAGCTGTCGATGCCGTAAGGGTTGCCCGCCAGGAACCAGCCGATGGTCGAGAAGACGGAGAGAATCACACCCGCCAGCGCCCCACGTCCGGTGCCGAATTTCGGCGCATAGAAGCACAGCAGCACGATGACCGCGAGGGTCGCGCGCAGGGCTTTGCCGAGGAAGGCGATGAGCAGAATCTTGTCCGCATACAGCGCCAGGATCAGCGGCAGGAAGCCGATCACCATGATCGCGATACGAATGAAGATCACCGACTTGCGATCGTTTTTCTCCTTGTTGAAGAACGGGTCGTAGAAGTCCTTCATCGCCAGCGTTGCGGAGGCCAGGGTGTTGGCCGAGATCCCGCCGAACAAAGCGCCCGCCAGACCGATTACCACCAGGCTTGCGGAGAAGGTCGGCATGTGGGCGATCAGTACCGGGAAGGCGTCGATGGATTTAATCCCGGGGTACAGGAACGCGCTGCACATGCCGATCAGGGCGGCCATCAAACCGAACGGAATCATCAACGAAGAGACATAGAAGCACGCCCGTTTGGCGGTCTTCTCATCCTTGGTGCTGACCAAAGCCTGAATCACGTACTGGGTGGCGAAGATAGAGCCGACGCCGCCGATCATCCAGGCGAAGATCTGGCCCCAACCCACACCGGTCAGGTCGAACATCTTCTCGGGCAGATTGGCCTGAAGGTTGCCGATGCCGCCGCTGGCTTTAAGTGCGAACGCCAGCGCCAGGGCGATGCCGATGTACTTGACGATGGCGTGGACGAAGTTGGTGTAGACCACCGAACGCATGCCGCCGAGGCTGACGTAGAACACCGTGATCACGCCGACCATCAGAATCGCCAGGGTCTTGTCGATGTTCAATACCGCTGCGAGTACCGCGCCACCGCTGGCATACAGCGCCACCGAGACGATGCTCAGCGCGCAGATGGTCAGGATCGATGCGGCGTAACGCACGCCTTGGCCGTAATTCTGCGCCAAGATGCCGGAGATGGTGTTGAGGCCTGTCTCGCGATACTTCTTGGCGAGCACCAAGGCCAGCAGCAGGAAGCCAAGTGACAATGCGACCAGGTTCCAGGCGGCAGAAATACCGGCCTCGAAACCTTTTTGTGCAGTGCCGATGCTCACCGAACTGCCGATGAACTCCGACAGCAACAGCGCGCCGATCAGGAACGGTGGAAAGCTGCGGCCGCCGCCAGTGAAGCCGTCACTGCTGTTGGCGTGTTTGCGCACGCTGTAGCCGATATACGACATCACGACGAAGTAGCCAACGGTCAGGCACAGGATGATTGTTATTCTTAAGTCCATGTTTCTCTCCATCACCCGTGTTCAGGGTCCGGTTCATAGGGAAACGACGCGCACGAACGGCACGGCTTCAAGCGGGATGTTGATCGTGAGCTGCAGGGCCAGATGTCGTATGACAACGAAGCCTCAAATCACAGCCGACAGATATCCACCCACGGTATTGCCTGGCGACTAGTGCCTGGCCGGTGGCGGTAAATGTCGAAAAACAAGAGGAGGCTCGGGCAATAAAGCCAGGGCGTAGACGTGCGGGGAGGGGGTGCGTGTGTGTGAGTTCATTCTTATTAGAGGCTCGTTATTTACGTTGAAAGGGCAACACAATACGAAGCTGTCGTTATACGTCGTCGTACAACTAACGATATCCTACACGCACGGCGGTATTGTTCAAGGGCCATTTGTCTAGGGTTCGAAACGTTTTTAGACAATTTATGGCCCTTGTGAAGCCTTCCTTTCTCTTTCGGGAAACGCTTATCGGGCGCTCGCCAGATACTCCTCGGTCGACACCGTCCCCGCATAGCCAAAACCTAATGCCGCCATAAAGGCCGCGTGCACCTGCGCTGCTGGCACTGTTATGCCGTTGAACTCCAGATCTCGCGACGCGCAGGCGTCATGCACGACGGTGGCCTTGTAGCCAAGGTCCGCGGCCGCACGGGTGATGCCGTCGATGCACATGTGGCTCATGGCGCCGATGATCAGCAATTCGTCGATAGCGTGTTTATCAAGAATCGATTTGAGGTCAGTGTCGCGAAACGAGTTGATGAAATGCTTGAGGACCACGGGCTCCTCTGGTCGGTTGATGACCTTGGGGTGCAATTTTGCGCCCTCTGAGCCCGGTGCGAAGAAGGGCGCATCGTCGGTGGTGAACTCATGGCGAACGTGCACCACCAATTGCCCGGCTTCACGTGCTGCGTTAATGATCCGCGCGGCGTTATCGGCGGCGGCTTCGATGCCGACCAGAGGCCACTTGCCGGCCGGGAAGTAGTCGTTCTGGATATCGACTACGATGAGCGCTTGTGTGGACATGTTATTTGCCTCGATGAAGGGGTGGGTGAACGCGCGGTTGGGATACCCGTGCTGTGAAACGAAGTATTGGCCAGATCGGCAGGTTCAGGGATCGGCTGCACCGACATTAGGCGAGGGAAAAATGACAATGACGGTTGAGCGGACGGTGGTCGACATCGGCGTGTTGCTCTATCCCGGCGCGCAAACGGCGGCCGTGCATGGGCTGACCGATCTGTTTGCGGTAGCCAACCGGATTGCCGCTGAGCATCAGGCCGACCAATTGCCCATCCTGCGCGTCAGCCACTGGCGTGCCGAGAGGGGCGGCGATCCGCAACAGGTGTTCAACAGCCATGAGGGAGACGCGGGATCATTGGCGGCGTTGCTGATCCCGCCGTCGCTGGGTGGATTGCCGACGACCCCCGAATTGCAGGGCATTGGCCGCTGGCTTCTGGAACATCACGCCAAAGGGGCGACACTGGGGGCTGTTTGCGTGGGCGCTTTCGTGCTGGCGCACACCGGTCTTCTCAACGGTCGCGCTGCCACTACTCACTGGACGCAGGCACAAGCGCTCGCCGAGCAGTTCCCGCAGATCAAGGTGCACGCGCAGAAGCCGATCATCGATGACGGCGACCTCATTACTACCGCAGGTCTGATGGCGTGGTCCGAGCTGGGGTTGCGTCTGGTTGATCGTTTGCTGGGTCCGAGCATCGCCACCGGCACTGCGCGTTTTCTGGTCGTCGAGCACACCAACAGCGCGCAACAGTGCGGCAGTAATTTCGCGCCGATACTTGGGCACGGCGACGGCGCGGTGTTGAAGGTGCAGCACTGGCTGCAGGCGAGTGGGGCGGTGGATGTGTCATTACCGGAAATGGCAAAAACTGCGGGGCTTGAAGCCCGAACGTTCTTGCGCAGGTTTCGTGCAGCCACCGGGCTCAAACCTACCGAATATTGCCAGCACCTGCGTGTCGGCAAGGCCCGTGAAATGCTCGAATTCACTAACAGTACTGTCGATCACATCGCCTGGACAGTGGGCTACCAGGACCCTGCGACCTTCCGCGCCCTGTTCAAAAAGATCACCGGGTTGACGCCGAGTGACTACCGCAGCAAATTCGGTATGACTGCGCCTGCGACGGCACTGCGTGGATGATCAGCTGCAAGCGAAACCATTCGGGCGCTGAATCATCTGGTCTGCCCGCAGGTCCACATGGCTCATTCGGCCCGACTCACTATCGAGAACACATGCACCCAGCGCGTCCGACCTCCATTTTGCGGCATCTTCCTGCTATTTCCGTGGTGCTGCTGACGGCGCTGCTGGCCGCCTGTAGCTCGCAACCCAAACGCTCGCCGCCGCCGGCACCTGAGGTAGTTCGTGCCGAGATCGTGCGCTTGATGCCGGCAAGCGTCCCCGATCGGCAAGGCTGGGCGACCGATATCTATACGGCCTTCAATGCGCAGGACATTGAGCCCAGTGTCGAAAATCTGTGTTCGGTACTCGCCGTCGCCGAGCAGGAATCCAACTATCAGGTCGACCCGCCAGTGCCAGGGATGGGCAAGATCGCCCGGGATGAAATCGACCGCCGCGCTGGCAAGGTTCATGTCCCCAATTTACTGGTGCGTTCAGCGCTGGATATTCGGTCCCCCACTGGCAAGACCTATAGCGAGCGCTTGGACGCGGCGCGCACGGAAAAGGATCTGAGCGCTATTTTTGATGACTTCATTGGCATGGTGCCGATGGGCAAGACGCTATTCGGCAATTTCAACCCGGTACACACCGCAGGGCCGATGCAAGTGAGCATTGAATTCGCAGAGCGTCAGTCTCGGGATTACCCCTATACGGTCGAGGGCTCGATTCGCCATGAGGTGTTTACGCGCCGGGGCGGGATGTACTTCGGTATCGCGCATCTGTTGGGATATCCGGTCAGCTACAGCCAGCCGATCTATCGTTTTGCCGACTTCAATGCGGGGTGGTACGCCAGCCGTAACGCTGCTTTTCAAAGTGCAGTGAGCCGCTTGTCGGGGACCCGTCTGGCGCTGGATGGCGATTTGATCAGTTATGGATTCAGCCCGTCCATCGGCGCCACCGAGCAGGCAGTGCGTTCTTTGCACCGCCAACTGGACATGCGCAACACCACGATTCGCAGTCAGCTGGATAAGGGCGATACGCTGGAGTTTGAACAGACTGACCTTTATCAGGACGTGTTCGCGCTGGCGGACAAAGCCGCCGGCAAACCATTGCCCCGGGCAATCCTGCCGGGCATCGTCTTGGAAAGCCCGAAGATCACCCGCAAACTCACCACCGCCTGGTTCGCCCAGCGGGTGGAAGAGCGACGCATGAAATGCATGGCCCGGGCTTCGGGGGCGTTGAAGTAAGGTATTTCGGTTACGCCTGACACACCGCATTCACAGGTTCTACTGCCGCTGCGCAGCAGATCGCGGGCAAGCGCGCTCCTGCAGGGCTTTGAGTCAGATGCAGCGTTGTTGATGCCCCAGATCTGCTGTAGGAGCGCGCTTGCCCGCGAAGGTTGATTGTCAGACGCCGAAGAAGTGTCCGATGTGCGGGCCCTTTCGCGGACAGGTCCGCTCCCACTTTGGATCTCCGGCTTTGGCGTTGACCGTCTGTCCTGTCAACCGCACGCACGCGGCATATCGCTCTCCAACCGATTAGATGCCCGGATTGTCCGGGCTTGAGCCATTCGAGGTGTGTATGTCAGTTGATCCTGCAAACCCGACCGTGATTCCCACCAGCGTGCCGCCGACCACCCCGATTGAAAGTGATCTGGACCCGGATGCGATGGACGACGAAGACATCGCCGAGAACCAGGAACTCGAAGAAAAGGTGATTCAGGATCAGCAAGCGGACGCTCGCCCGGAAGACTGGAATGAGCCGCCGACCGATGTGCGGCCTGAAGACTGGAACCAGCCCCCGGCTCCGTCTTCCAGGCACACGTCCTGAGCCGATCAGGCAAATCAGTTGTCCGATGAGCTGAGATAGCCGTCAGTTTTGCTGATTGGCTAGCCAGGCCTGGGCCGGTTTGGATCTTATCTATGCTGGCTCGCTGTCTTTGGAAACGCTGTTCTGAAATCGTGAGTCTGCTGTGTCAGAAATCATCACTACCCCCGTCCCTCCCGGCACGCCCGTCTCTGCTCAAAGCGAGGCGCAGGCTCAGGCAGCCGAGGTCATGCTGTTTGGCTCCCCCAAGGACCGCCTGGATTTCTATCGCCGTGAAATCCAGTACGAGACCACCATTCTTTCCAACCGCACCAACGCTTATTTATCAGCGCAATCATTTCTGGTGATCGCGTTTGCCTCGTCCATGGCCAACCTCAACCCAGAGTGGGGCAAGCTGTTCACTTTGGTCGTGCCGCCTTTTCTGACGCTGTTGGGGCTGATCAGCTCGATGCATGCCTGGCCTGGCATCCGTTCGGCGTACGAAATCATCGACCATTGGCACTTCAAACAGAGCCAATTGCTGCACAGCTCCCCTGCCATGGGGCTGGCCTACGACGACTCGCCCTTGTTCAGCGAGCACGAGTCGAGCGAGAAGGGCTATCGCAAGTCGTTGATGTTCTCGATGCGAACGCCCTGGTTGTTCAGCGGCTTCTGGTTTCTGCTTGGCGCGTTTTCGATTTACGCGCAGGTCAGCGGGTCGGCGTTTTGATCCGTTTCTTTGAGAAAGCGGTTTTCAGTTGCCGCTTTCCAGTCCGCCAGCGAGATAGATGCAAACGCCAGGCGTGCTTGCTATCGTATTCAACGAAATTAAACCCAAACATGAACGACGCACGCCGTGTGATGTTGCCTTGACACCATCGGCGCGTGTCGGTATTTCTGCGCGTCCATTGAGCGTGTGCTGCCAGGCGCAGCATGACCTAGACTCACTTACGCCTTAGCCAAGCCCCAATTTTTCAGCGTTCTTCAGCCGATGCAGTCACCAAGACACATTAGTTGAAGAAGCCACAGGAGTTCAGTCACATGGCAGTACTGCAACAGCGCACCGTCGACGCATTGAAAACATCTGATGCACAACTGACCAGCCAGTGGCTGTCGGACCTGGAAAAGAGCGGTGGCTCCCGGAACCTCAAGGCAGAAGATCTCAAACAACAGACCTCCGAGTTTCTCCGCCTGCTCACCAGCGTGACAGAGCGCGGTTCGTCCCTGAGCATTACGTCCGCCGAATGGGACGAGACCCGCCAGTTTCTTGAAAAGCTTTCACACAATCGGGCCATCAACGGTCAGGACTCGCAACAAACCGCGAATTTCATCTTCTCGCTTAAAGGCCCGCTGTTCTCCATGTTGCAGGCCGAATACGCCAATCAACCGGAGCAATTAGCTGAGCAACTTTGGGAAATTTCCCAGCTGCTCGACGCGCTGGGCATGCACACCATTCGCACTTTCCAGAAGTCCCGTGAAGCGGTAATCAAGCGTCAGCAGGAAGAACTGCTGGAGCTGTCGACCCCTGTTGTCAAACTGTGGGACGGCGTGCTGGCGCTGCCGATGATCGGCACCCTCGACTCCCAGCGCACCCAAGTGGTCATGGAGTCGCTGCTGCAACGCATCGTCGACACCGGTTCGGAAATCGCCATCATCGACATCACCGGCGTACCAACGGTCGACACCCTGGTGGCCCAGCATTTGCTGAAAACCGTTACCGCCATTCGCCTGATGGGTGCCGATTGCATCATCAGCGGCGTGCGTCCACAAATTGCTCAGACCATCGTTCACCTTGGGCTGGATCTGCAGGGCGTCGTCACCAAAGCCAATCTGGCCGATGCCTTGGCCCTGGCGTTGCGTCGTCTGGGTGTCACTGTCAGCAAGGCGGTGTAAGCGGATGGAGCGCATACCGATTTTGCAGATGGGCGACTTCTTGCTGGTCACTATCCAGGTCGACATGCACGATCAGCTTGCCCTGACGTTGCAGGACGACCTGTCCGAACGCATCAGCAATACCTCGGCCCGTGGCGTGTTGATCGACATCTCCGCGCTGGACATGGTCGACTCCTTCATCGGTCGCATGATCGGCATGATTTCCGGCCTGTCGCGCATCATGGACGCCGAAACCGTCCTGGTCGGCATGCAGCCTGCGGTGGCGATCACGCTGGTCGAACTGGGCATGACGCTGCCCGGTGTCAGCACCGCGTTGAACGTCGAGCGCGGCATGAAGCTGCTGCGCGAGCGGGCGTATTCGCAATGAACGTGCGCAGCAGCGGCAGTCAGGCCATTCGTATCGAACAGGATGTGGTGCTGGCGCGTCAGACGGCGCGCAAACTGGCGCAGGAATGCGGCCTGCGCTTGATCGACCTGACCAAGTTGGTCACTGCCGTGAGCGAGCTGGCGCGAAACACCATGGTGTACGGCGGCGGCGGTGACATGGATTGGGAAATTGTCGAGGACGGTCTTCGGGTCGGGCTGCGCCTTACTTTTCGCGATGAAGGCCCAGGCATTCCGGATCTTAAACTTGCCATGACCGATGGCTGGACCTCTGGCGGTGGCCTGGGTCTGGGGCTCACGGGCGCCAAACGCCTGGTGGACGACTTTGAACTGGACACCGCACCCGGCAAAGGTACCCGGGTGATGATCGCCAAATGGACCTGAACCTTCGTACCAGCCTGACGCTCGTGATCCCCGTCGAAGACATCAGCCAAGTGGGCTATGCGCGACGCACCGCGCAGAAACTCGCTGAAGACCTGGCCTTTAGCGCCGTTGACGCAGGTCGAGTTGCGCTGGTTGTGACGGAGCTTGCGAGCAACATTCTCAAGCATGCGCGCAGTGGCGAGTTGCACCTGCGCACCCTTGTCAGTGCTCAGTCGGCTGTGCAGGGTGTTGAAGTGATTGCCGTGGACCGAGGGCCGGGCTTCAATCTGAATGCAGGCCTTGAAGACGGGTTCTCTACGCGGGGTACCCAAGGCATTGGCCTGGGCTCGATCCAGCGTCAGGCCGACGTGTTCGATGTGCATACCGACAGCCGCGGAACCGTGTTGCTGACACGTTTCTATCCTAAAGCCTCATCGTTCAAAGACCTGCGGGTCGGCGTGACGCAACATTCCCTGCGCCAAGACCCTGCCTGTGGCGATGTCTGGGGGCTGGCCATCGACGGGCCGCGCATCAGCGTTTTGGTCATTGATGGCCTGGGGCACGGCGAAGATGCCGAGGCCGCTGCGATGGCCGGCGCCGATGCGTTTCATCGCCAGCCGTTTGCAACGCCCGGCTGGCTGCTTGACGACATGCATCACCAAATGCGCGGCAGTCGTGGCGGCGCAGTGGCAGTCGCGCAGTACGAAGGTGACGCTCAAGCATTGAAGTTCATTGGTATCGGCAACATCGGCGCCACACTGGTAGGCGGCGAGAAAACCCGGGGTCTGGTTTCGCATCCAGGCATCGTCGGGCTGCAATTTCGCAAGCACCAGGTCTTCGATTATCCCGAATGTGCGGGCCAGCTTCTGGTCATGTACAGCGATGGACTGCAATCGCGCTGGAATCTTCGTGATTATCCGGGTCTGATGTTCCGCCACCCGGCTATTATCGCGGCGGTGCTGCACCGCGACTTCTGTCGCGCAACGGATGACGTAACGGTTTTGGTAATCGCCATGGAGACGCTTGATGTCTGACCTTCCCGCTCATGACGCACCTGATGAGTCTCAGGAACTCAAGCAACTGCGTGACGAAGCTGTAGCGCTGCGCAGCGAACTGGACGAAACCAACCAGGGCGTGCTGGCGCTGTACGCCGAACTCGATACCCAGGCTGATCAGCTGCGCCAGGCCTCGGACCTCAAAAGTCGCTTTCTGTCGTACATGAGCCATGAGTTCCGCACGCCGCTGGGCTCGATTTTGAGCATCGCCAGCCTGTTGACCGATGAGCTCGATGGCCCTCTCAGTCCTGAGCAGCACAAGCAAGTGATTTTTGTGAGCACGGCCGCTCGCGAGCTGAGCGAAATGGTTGATGATTTGCTGGATCTGGCGAAGATCGAAGCCGGGCGCATCACCATTTCCCCTGCCTGGTTTGACATGTTCGACCTGTTCTCGGCATTGCGGGGGATGTTCCGCCCCATCGTCGATGCCTCGACCGTGGACCTGATTTTTGAAAAACCGGTGGGCCTGCCACGACTGTTCACCGATGACAAAAAACTCGCGCAGATCCTGCGCAACTTTATTTCCAACTCGTTGAAATTCACTCAACGCGGCGAAGTGCGCGTGTCTGCGCGGCTCGAAGGTGAGGACGCCATTCGTTTCGCGGTCAGCGATACGGGCATTGGCATTCCGGTCGAAATGCACGGCGCCCTGTTCGAAGATTTCTCACAGGTCGATTCGCCGCTGCAGAAGCGTCTGCGTGGCACCGGCCTGGGATTGTCGTTGTGCAAGCGCTTCGCCGAGTTGTTGGGCGGGCGCGTCGGGGTTGAAAGTGAACCCGGAGTCGGCTCGACGTTCTTTGTGATCATCCCGTTGACGCTTGCCCAGGAGCACAGCGATGAAGCGTGACAGTCGCTTGCTGATCGTTGATGACAACGCCGCCACGCGCTATGCGCTGCGTCGGCGCATGGAGCGTCAGGGATTCATCGTGCTCGAGGCCGGGACCGGCACCGAGGGGCTTGAGATGATCGCCGCCGAGCTGCCAGACGCATTGATCCTCGACGTCAATCTGCCCGACATGAGCGGTTTCGACATTGTGCGCATGCTGCGCGCAGATCCGCGTACTGCGTTGTTACCGGTGGTGCATGTGTCGGCAGCGTCGATTCAGACCGGCGATATCGTCACTGGACTGGAAGCCGGCGCCGACGCGTATCTGGTTCACCCGGTTGACCCGGACGTGCTGCTCGCCACGTTGCGCACCTTGTTGCGCGTGCGTGATACCGAATACGCCCTGCGCGACAGCGAAGACCGCTTTCGCGAGATTTTCGTGAATGTCTCGGCGCCCATTGCGGTCATCGACAAGACGCTCAAGGTCCAGGAGTGCAACCACGCGTTTGCGCAGCTGATTGCCCATGACGCCGCAGAAACCAGCCTGGCGCAGAGCTTTGCCGACGATCAGGGCACGGTGCTTCAGGGGTTGCGCGACGCCTTGCAGCAGGATGAACGCTGGAAAGGCACCCTGAGCATGCGCGTCAAGGGCGACGTCCGCGAAACCGAATGGCAGGTGTCGCCTTACCGTACGCCGGGCCTGAGCCTGGTGTTTGTCGAGGACGTCACCGAGCAGCGCCGCCGCGAGCAGTCGCAACGCCAACTGCTCCATTCGGTCAGTACGCAGTTGGCACATGAAGTCGCCGAGCGGGCGCGTAGCGAAGCGCTGTTGCTCCAGGCGCAAAAAATGGACGCCATCGGCAAGCTCACCGGCGGCATCGCCCATGACTTCAACAACCTGCTGACCGGCATTACTACTGGTCTTGAACTGATCAAGAAGCGCACCCAGGACAATCGGCTCGACAAAGTGCTGACCTACGCCGATGCAGCGCTGGCCTCAGCCCGCAGCGCGGCCGCCCTGACGCATCGTTTACTGGCGTTCGCCCGGCAGCAGCCCCTTGACGCGCGGGCCATCGACATCAACAAACACGTGCGTTCGGTTGAGGATCTGCTCAGTCGAACCATCGGCAAGCGCGTCACCCTGACCCTGGAACTGACTTCCAAAACCGCGATAGCGCTGGTGGATTCAAGCCAGCTGGAAAGCGCCGTGCTCAATCTGGTGATCAACTCCCGGGACGCCTTGCCCAACGGCGGCAATATCTGGATCACCACGTTTGAGGCCTATTCTCAGGGCAACCCGCGCTTGAAGGACGGGCCTTATGTTGCGCTGACCGTGCGCGATGACGGCATGGGCATCGAGCACCATGTGATCGACAAAGTGTTCGATCCGTTTTTCACCACCAAGCCAATCGGCGAAGGCACCGGGCTTGGCTTGTCCACGCTGTACGGCTTCGCTCGCCAGTCCGGTGGCGATGTGCACATCCGCAGTGCCGTCGGACATGGCACCGAGGTCACGCTGATGCTTCCGGCGGGTACTGACGAGATGGTCGCAGCCCCTGAAAAATCATCACCCGTGGAGCCCGGCGCCGGGGAACACATTCTGATCGTCGAAGACACAGCGTCGGTGCGGATGTTTGTCAACGAAGTGCTGGTAGATGCCGGGTACCGGTGCACTCAGGCGGCGGATGTGCACACGGCCTTGGCGCTGCTGGAAAACGATAGCTCCATCGATCTGTTGCTGACAGACGTCGGGATGCCGCACATGAATGGCCGCGAATTGGCACAATTGTCGCGCCGCTGGAGAGCGAGTCTGCCGGTTCTGTTCATGACCGGGTACGCCGAAAATGCCCTCAACCGTCACGATTTTCTCGGTGACCGCATGGACATGATCGTCAAACCTTTCCAGCTCAATGAGTTCCTTGAGAAGGTCAGTCACATGCTCGACAGCATTGAGCGTTAAGCGACAATTGCGCATGCTGTCGATCAATCCCCCCAAACACTCATCGCGCTTAACGTTTGGGCTTATGCGAGCCCATCGTTTACCGTTTGATCGGGACCTGAAGGAGAACCGGTTTTGCTCCACAACGTGAACGACCAAGACTTGCAGAGCGCAATCGATAATTGCGCTCGCGAACCGATCCAGATCCCCGGCAGTATCCAGCCCCATGGCTTCATGCTGGTGATCGATGAACCCTCCCTGCAGATCGTGCAGGTCAGTGCCAACGTCGATACCTGGTTGGGCATCCAAGCGGACGCGTTGATAGGCGCAACGCTTGGCAGTGTCATCCATCAGGTTGATCGCCTGGCCGCCGTCCTGAAATCCCTGCCTGAGGACGACCAGAATCCCTTCCATGTCGGCGAGGTCAGCTTTCGCAACGGCAGCCGTGCCGGTACCCCGATCGACATGATGATTCACCGGCACGATCAGGTGCTGATCGCCGAGTTCGAGCCCGCCGGCGACATGACCGGCGCCTACAGCAACGTCTACCCGCTGATGCGTACTTTCATCGGTCACATGGATGAAGCGGAATCGATTGATGAGCTGTGCAAGCGTTCGGTGGAGCAGATCAAGCGCATCACCGGATTCGGGCGGGTCAAGTCCTATCGCTTCGACGAAGACGGCAACGGCTGCGTCAATGCCGAATCCGTTGATGCCGATTATCCGAGCTATCTGGGCTTGACGTTCCCTGCGTCGGACATTCCGCCCCAGGCACGGGCGCTCTACATCGCTAATCGTATTCGCGTCATCGAAGATGCGGATTACCTGCCTTCAGCCTTGGTGCCCAATGACAACCCCCTCACCGGTAAGCCGCTGGATTTGAGCTTTGCTGCGCTGCGCAGTGTGTCGCCAGTGCACCTGCAATACATGCGCAACATGAAAACCATCGCGTCGATGTCGATATCGATCGTGGTACGCGGCCGGTTGTGGGGGCTGATTTCCTGTCATCACGCCACCCCTCGGTCGGTGCGGTTTCAAACCCGTACGGCCTGTGAGCTGTTGGGCAGTGCGCTGTCGTTGCAGATCGAAACCAAGGAAGCTCAGGCCAATAACCAGAGACTGCTGAGTCTGCGTCGGCAGATCGTGCAGATGCTGGCCGCCATGGCTGATCTGGACAGTGTCAACCGCGGGCTGCGCTCGGTGCCTGACATTTTGCTGAGTTTCGTGCGTGCCTCCGGTGCCGCCGTGGTGTCAGGTTCCGCCGTGGATGTTTACGGGCAGACGCCGCCCCGCGAGCAGGTCGTCGCGTTGACTGAATGGCTGACGTCGCGCGGTGGTTCGGAGGTCTTCCACTCCGATAACGTGGGACGTGATATTCCTCAGTTGCCCGAACTTGCCGAGTCGGTGGCGGGCGTGTTGTCGGTGGCGATATCGCAGTTGCATTCCAACTTCATCCTGTGGTTCAAGCCCGAACGCACGCTTCTGGTGAAGTGGGCGGGCAGGCCGGAAAAATCGGTCAGCGCCAGCGGAGCACTCAGCCCGCGTCACAGCTTCGATATCTGGCAGGAAACGGTGAGCGGCTTCTCGGCGCCCTGGGATGCCCTGGACACCGAAGGCGTGGTTGAATTACGCGCCGCCGTGCTGGGGATCGTGTTGCGCAAGGCCGAAGAAATGGCTGAGCTTGCCCAGGAACTGGAGAAATCCAACAAAGAACTCGAAGCGTTTTCTTACAGCGTTTCCCACGATCTGCGCGCGCCGTTGCGGCATATCGCAGGGTATGCCGAGCTGCTGGGTGATATCGAGGCCAGCAAATTGTCGGAGCGTGGCCAGCGTTTTCTCGACAATATCGGTGAATCCGCCCGGTTTGCTGGCACGCTGGTCGACAATCTGCTGAGCTTCTCGCAGATGGGTCGTTCGGCCATGCGCTTTTCAGAAGTCGATTTGCATGCATTGGTTGAGGCTATTCGCCGGGAAATGTACCCGGACTATCACGGCCGAACCGTTGAGTGGGTAATACCGCAATCGTTGCCGGTGATGGTCGCCGACGCTGCCTTGCTGCATCTGGCGCTGCGTAATCTGGTGTCCAACGCTATCAAGTACACGCGAGACAGTGACCCGGCCATCATCGAAATCGGCGCTTATGAAGCTGATGAGCAAACCGTGGTGTACATCCGGGACAACGGCGTGGGCTTTGATATGCAGTACGCGGACAAGCTGTTTGGCGTCTTCCAGCGTCTGCATCGTATGGAAGAGTTCGAAGGCACCGGCATCGGCCTTGCCAGCGTACGCCGAATCATCGAGCGTCACGATGGTAAAGTGTGGGGCGAAGGCCAACTGGGGCAGGGCGCAACGTTCTTCTTTTCCCTGCCCAAGCGCAGTTTAAATGTAACCCTTTGAGTGTCCAGGGAGACGCCCAATGTTGAAACCTATTGTCTTGGTTGAAGATAACCCTAACGACCTCGAACTGACCCTGGTGGCGCTTGAGCGCAGCCAGTTGGCCAACGAGGTGATTGTTCTGCGCGACGGCGCCGAAGCGCTGGATTACCTGTTTCGCCGCAATGCCTTCAGCGACCGAAACATCGGGAATCCGGCAGTCTTGCTGCTGGACCTGAAACTGCCGAAAGTCGATGGCCTGGAAGTGCTCAAGGCTATCCGCGAATCCGAGGAGCTGCGCAGCGTTCCTGTGGTGATGCTCACCTCATCGCGCGAAGAGCCTGATCTGCAACGCGCTTACGCATTGGGGGTGAACGCTTACGTCGTCAAGCCGGTCGAATTCAAGGAGTTTGTGTCGGCCATTTCCGATTTAGGCATTTTTTGGGCCGTGCTCAATGAACCACCTCCCGGTTCGTTGCGCCTGACTCGCCGCCCCAATTCCTGACGACCGACTTATCCGGCGCCCTTGATCACTTGGATCCAGTGACAGCGGCGCCAGTCTTTTCGATACCACCGACGATCATTCATGCCGCTATCGCTTCTTAAGTTGCTCCTGGTTGAAGACAGCCCGCATGACGCAGAGCTGACGCTGCTCACCCTCGAACGGGCCGGTCTCAAAATCGAGTCGACGCTTGTCTACGACCATCATGGCGTCGAGCGGGCATTGGCGGCGCAGCACTTCGATCTGATCTTGTGCGATTTCCTGTTGCCCGGCTCCTCCGGCGCCGATGTACTGCACTGCGCTCTGCGCGTCGCGCCGCACATCCCTTTTATCTTTCTGTCCGGTATTTTCGGCGAGCAGCACGCCGTCGAGATGATGCGCTTGGGCGCGGTCGATTATGTGCTCAAGCAAAATCTCAAGATGCTGCCCAAAGCCGTCAATCGTGCGGTGGCAGAGGTCCGTGAACGGCAGAAACGTCGGTTGGCCGAGCAAACGCTGCAGGACGCCGAGGTGCGCGCGCATCTGGCTATCGAAGCGGCTGAAATGGGCGTCTGGACATACGATCCACTCAGCCAGACGCTGTTTTGGGATGAACGCTGCAAGGCGCTGTACGGCTTAGAGGTGGACGCCCACGTCGACATGGCGTTCATGTTCGACCATTGCCATCCGGATGACCGGGCCATGTTGCGCTGCAAGGTCGACGCTGCCTTGCTCGCTGACACCGGGTTTCAGGCCGAGCACCGCGTGCTGGTCGAAGGTGATGGCGAGCGATGGGTGTTTTCAAACGGTCGCTCGCTCTTCGAAAACGGCACATGCGTGCGCTTCACCGGCGTCATACAAGACATCAGCGAACGCAAACGCAGCACTCAGGCGCTGCATCAGCTAAACGAAACCCTGGGCGAGCGAGTGGTGCAACGCACCCGTGAACGCGACCGTACCTGGGAGCTGTCGCGCGAATTGTTGGGCGTGCTGCGTTTTGACATGACGCCGATTGCGCTCAATCCCGCTTGGGAATCGACGTTGGGCTGGAGCCGTTCGGAACTGACCGGGCAACGGCTGCGCGATCTGGTTCACCCTGACGATCTGGCGGCCACACTGCGCGAAACTGAAAATGTCGGCGGTGGCAACGTCACCAGCCGATTCGTCAACCGCATGCGCCACGCCCATGATGGCTATCGCTGGTTGTCCTGGACCATGGTGCCGGACGACGGCCTGATGTACGCCGCCGTGCGTGACATCACCAGCGAACGCGCCGTGCTCGATGAGCTGGCCGCCACCAACAAGCGCATGCGTGAGCAAATCAAGGAGCGCGAAAAGGTCGAAGCAGCGCTGCAGCAGATGCAGCGTCTGGAAGTGGTCGGGCAGTTGACCGCAGGTGTCGCCCACGACTTCAACAACCTGCTCACGGTCATCCTAACCAGCGCCAGTTTCCTGGCCCGGGATCTGGAAAAGGGCGTATTCACCAAGTCCGCCAGTCGCCTGCAGAACATCAAGGAAGCAGGGGAGCGCGGAGCCAAGCTCACCAGCCAATTGCTGTCGTTCTCCCGTCGCCAGCGTCTTGAGCCAGTGCCGCTGAGCCTCAATCACACGATCGATGGCATGCGCGAATTGCTCGGCAGGGCGTTGGGCGGCAGCGTGTGGGTCCAGACGTCGTTGGCGGATGATTTGTGGAGTGCGCTGGTTGACCCGACCCAGACCGAAATGATCATCCTCAACTTGGCGATCAATGCCCGCGACGCGATGGCTCAAGGCGGTGAGCTGAGCCTGCACACTTACAACGAGATGGTTTATCGCTTACCACAACGCCCCGAAGACCCGGAACCCGGCGCTTATGTGGTGCTGTCGGTGGGGGATTCGGGGTCGGGCATGAGTGAGGAGGTGCTGGCCAAAGCGTTCGAGCCCTTTTTCACCACCAAGGAAGTGGGCAAGGGCTCGGGGCTGGGGCTGGCGCAGGTGTTCGGCTTTGCCAAGCAGTCCGGTGGCGGCGTCAGTATCATCACCGAGCAAAACGTCGGTACGACGATCAAGGTTTATCTGCCGAGCATTCCGGATACGGTTCAACGCGCGACCCTTCAGCCGGGGCTGACCGGGCACGCCGCGCGTGGCGTTGCCGATCGCACCATCTTGCTGGTCGATGACGACGTCAACGTGCGTGCCGTGACGGTGATGATGCTCGATGCACTGGGCTACTCGGTGATCGAAGCCGAGGACGGCAATGACGCCCTGAGGAAGTTAAACAGCAGCGTCGACTTGATGCTCACCGACTTCGCCATGCCTAACATGACCGGTGCGGAGCTTGCCGATATCGTCACTCGCAGCTATCCGGATTTGCCAATCGTGTTTATCACCGGGTTCGCCGACACCGATATTCTGAATGTGGACCAGCAGTTGATCGTGCAAAAGCCCTATCGCGAAGAAGAGCTGGCCGCCAAGCTGGTGCAGGCGTTTGAGGCGAGGAAAACCGAGCCGATTTGACGCAGTGCCGTCAGTGTGCGCTTCGGGCTTTTTAGTTCGGGCACGGCTCACGCCTTACAGGCACTCGCGTACGGCTTTCTCAAGATTGTTCGGCACCAGGGAAGACAGGGGCGTGCGCTGATAGAGGAAAACCCGGGTGTTGGGGTTGCCCTTGTACACTTCGAGGATCTCATCGGCGGCAATTTTGCTGGCAATCAGTATTTTGAAGTGGTTCTTGCTTTCAGTCAGGGTCGCTTCTGGTTTGGCTTTCTGCCATTTCGGATACACGCATGCCACGTAATCGGCGGGCGTCTTTTTGGTATCCAGATTGACTGACGGGTTGTTCGGGGTAGAGCCGCAGCCTGCCAGTAACAAAGAAAGCGAACCGGTCATCACAAAAAAGCGCATCAATTTCATCCTGAAAGCCGTCGGTAGATCTTAGGGGAGCGGCACGTTCGACTGCGCGCGCTTAGAGCGGTCTATGTTGAACGGCGGCCGGAGAAATAGAAAGACGACGGAGCCTGCGTTACGAACAATTGTCGAAAATCAGCGTTGTCGAAGTGGATCAAAATTGCTCTTCGATGGTGGCCGCTTTAATCAGGTCAGCGAAAAAGAAGTATCGATTGACCGCGAACACAGTAACGGCAGTAAGGGCGACGATGTTGAGTGCGTGAATGAGCATGGCGAGTAACTCGGTGAAGTGGGCGTGCTCGCTATGTTACGCACATGAGCGCGAATCGAAAGAAACCCGGATTCATGGTGGTCATTAACCAGATTGATGGTGGAAGCTGTCGCCGGTCTGTTTCGCAGTAGTGTGTGTCAAATGAAACGGGTGGCTGGATTGGGGCCGCTTCGCACCCCATCGTCGGCAAGCCGGACTCCTACGCCCTTCGGGCAGAAGCAGATCTGTGGCGCTAGGCGTTTTTGATTCTGGGCTACGCCTTCGGCAGACGCCGTTATGTGGCGTTGGTTATAACGATAGATCCTTTCGATATAGGCTCTTCATAAGAACATCGATATCCTGCGGTCCAGTTTTTTACCGCTTTCATGCAGGTGTCGGGTATCACAATGGATTTTGGCAATGCAGGTTTCGTCGTCGCAGGCCTGGTGGTCGGTTTTATCGTGGGCATGACCGGAGTGGGTGGTGGCTCGTTGATGACGCCTATTTTGCTGTGGTTTGGCATCAATCCCGCCACCGCTGTCGGAACAGATTTGCTGTATGCCGCTATCACCAAAAGCGGCGGCGTACTGGTTCACAAGAAAAACGACAACATCGACTGGACCATCACCGGCTGGCTGACCCTGGGTAGCGTTCCGGCGGCAGCGTTGACGCTTTGGTACCTGAGTACGCTGCACACGGCGCCGGATGCAATGAACCTGGTCATCAAGCAGGCGCTGGGGATTGTGCTGCTGCTGACGGCGCTGGCCATTTTTTTCAAGAAACGCTTGCTTGCGTTCGCCCAGAAACATGCCGGTGATCATTACCGCATGAGTCCCCGGACATTGAATTTGCTGACGGTGATCACCGGGGTGGTGCTCGGTGTAATGGTGGCGCTGACGTCTATTGGCGCAGGGGCACTGGGGACGGTGGCGTTGTTTTTGCTGTACCCGTTTCTCGACACTCGTCGCCTGGTGGGCACGGAAATCGCTCACGCCGTTCCGCTGACCCTGGTCGCAGGGCTTGGTCACGCCAGCATGGGCAACATGGATTGGTCGATGTTATGTTTCCTGCTGATGGGCTCGCTGCCGGGGATTTACATCGGCAGCCACCTGACCGGCCGGATTCCGGATCACATCCTGCGCCCGTGTCTGGCCGTGATGCTGGTGACGATTGGCTATAAGTTGGCGTTTTAAATGCGCTGACCCAGCCGGATATTGCTACCACCCTGTAGGAGCCAACGTGTTGGCGAGAGGGCTTTGAGTCATACCCGTTAAATCGTTTCGCGAACAAGTTCGCTCCTACAGGGGCGTGGGTATGGCGAATAACACAGCAGCGGATCCTTTATGACACGCTCCGAATCCGTGCATAAACCGCTGATCCACGACCTGAAGGACCTGCACTGATGGACGTCATCGCTGACCCCACATTAATTCGCCTGGTCACCGATCGCCTGATCCTGCGCCCGCCGCAGCTGAATGACGCCCCGGCGCTCCAGCAGTTCTGCATCGCCAATCGGCATCATCTTCAGCCGTGGCAACCTGTTCGCCCGGCCGGTTATTTCGGTTTGAACGCGGTCGAGCAGCGAATCGCCCACGTCGAGCAAGAACGCCTCGCCGGCCGTGCCTTGCACTTTCTGGTCTTGACTCAACGCACCGACGACAACCCTGAAGAAATCGTCGGCGAATGCAACTTCAGCAACATCGTGCTCGGGGTCTTTCAAGCCTGTCACTTGGGCTATGCGCTGGCTGCCCACGCTCAAGGCAGGGGGCTGATGAATGAAGCCTTGAGCGCCGGGATCGCATACGTATTCGAAGAATTGGGCCTGCATCGAATCATGGCCAATTACCTGCCACACAACGAACGCAGTGCCCGCGTCCTCGCCACGCTGGGTTTCGAGCGCGAAGGTTTAGCCCGCGCTTACCTGAAGATCAACGGTGAATGGGCGGATCACATCCTCACCTCGCTGATCAATCCCCAACAGCGCTGAACTGGCTCAACGGCCGCTCCAGCCCCAGGTGCTCACGCAACGTCGAGCCTTGATATTCGGTGCGGAACAGCCCCCGCCGCTGCAACTCCGGGACTACTTGGTCCACGAAATCGGTAAGGCTGTCAGGCAAGTAGGGCGGCATCACATTGAAGCCGTCACAGGCGCGGCTTTCGAACCATTCCTGCAGATCATCGGCAATCTGGCTGGCAGTCCCTGCCAACACCCGGTGCGATCGACTGCCTCCAAAGCGCTTGCCCAACTGACGCAGGGTCAGGCCCTCGCGTTCAGACACCTCCTGCACGAGCTTGAAACGACTTTGATTGCCGCGAATGTTCTTCACGTCGGGCAGCGGTTCATCGAGTGGATAGACCGACAGATCGTGGTTCATGCTGTCTGACAGCAGCGCCAGCCCGGCCAGGGGGTGCACGTTCTCCTCCAGTTCGGCAAAGCGTTGCTGGGCCTCGTCCCGGCTGGCGCCCACGAACGGCATCACACCAGGCATGATCTTCAAGGAGCCCGCCGCACGGCCTTGGTCGATCAGGCGCTGATTGACCACGCGATAGAAGTCCTGAGCTTTCTCAAGATTCGGTTGAGCGGTAAAGATGACATCGGCGACGCTGGCCGCGAAATCCTGCCCGGTGTCGGAGGAGCCCGCCTGAATCAACACCGGCCGGCCTTGCGGCGAGCGTGTCACGTTGAGTGGCCCGCGCACATCAAAAAACTCGCCGCTGTGATTGAGGTAATGCACGCGGTCCGGGTTGGCGAACTCACCTTTTGCCTTGTCGTGAACCAACGCTTCATCCTCCCAGCTGTCCCACAGCCCCAACGCCAGTTCGACGAATTCCCGCGCCCGGCGATACCGCACTTCGTGGTCGAGGATCGGTTCGCGGCTGAAATTCAGCGCTTCGCCGTCGTTGGTCGAAGTGACGATATTCCAGCCGATGCGGCCGTCGCTCAGATGATCCAGGGTGGCGAATGTGCGCGCCAGGGCATACGGGTCGTTGAAGGTGGTGGAGGCGGTGGCCGCAAGGCCAATGTGCGACGTCGCCCCGGCCAGCAATCCGAGTATTGCCACCGGATCCAGGCGTGGGCTGGCGAGATAGCGCACGCTGGTCTGCAGGTCGTTGCCATAACGGTCCGACAACGCCAGGCGATCAGCAAAAAACAGGTAATCGAATTTGCCGCGCTCGGCGGTTTGCGCCAACGCCTTGTACCAGCCAGGACGCGTCAACTGTGAAGGGTCGGCTTCGGGTAGCCGCCACGCGGAAGCGTGATGGCCGACGCCCATGAGGAACGCGCCCAAGTGCATGTGGCGGCTCATTGCACGTGCTCCAGGTTGACCACCGCATCGGCTACGTGGACCGGTTTTGGAATCAGCTGATTGCGAAAGAACGCATCGGCCACTTGCTGCTGGTCAGCGATGACTTTGTCGCTCAGCGGAAAGTGCACGCCCCACGGCTGGCGGGCAAGGGCGCGTTGCCAGACCGGCACGGGCACTTTGGTGTCATCGCTGAGCAACTGAGCGATTTCATCGATGTGGCCCTTGGCGTAAAGCTCGGTGGCGTTCAGCTCGTTGAGCACGGCAGCGAGGGTTTCGGGGTAGCGTTTGGCGAAGGGGCGCGGCGCGATATAAAAGCTGTACTGCACCGGCAGCGTACGCGCGGTCACCAATGGCCGGGCGCCGCTGGAAAGTTCGGTGTCGGCCAGGCGCGGATCGGGAACCACCCATGCCTGAACATCGCCCCGTTCAAAAGCGGCGCGGCCTTCGCTGTAGCCCAGATACGCCTCATCGATGTCGGTCAATTTCAGGTTGGCCTGCTCCAGCGCGGCGATCAGCAGGTATTGACCGGCCGAGCCCTTGGCGACTGCGATGCGCTTGCCCTTCAAGTCGCTCAGGGATTTGGCGCTGGACTCCTTCGGCACCAGGATCGCGTAGTTGTCTTTGTAGGGTTCGCTGTAGCCGACATAGGTCACGTCTGGTGCTGCCCCCGCCTGTGCAATGACCGGAGGCGTGGCGCCCACGAAACCGATGTCAATGTCACCGCTGTTGATGCCTTCGACCAGCGGCGGGCCGAACGCGAACTCGCGCCAGATCACTTTGACCCCGTGAGTGGCAAGCGATTTCTCCAGGGTGCCGCGGTTTTTCAACACCACCAGGCTGTTGCCTTTTTGATACCCCACGCGCAGTTCTTTGGGGTACTGCGGTGCGGTTTCGGCGAACGCCGTGTTGAGGCTGGCAAGGCCTGTCAGCGTCGCCGCCAATAGCCATTTTGCGTTGCTGTAGATCATTTTTGTTTTGCCCCTTGCATTGAAAAGTCAACGCACCCCGTTACAAATAGTTGTCCACGGAAAGCGTGAATATGTCTGTGGATAACTGGCTGAACGCCTGTAAATCAAAGGCCTTTCAGGTGGTGATCGTTTAATGATCAGTTTTTGCTATTAGTGACATCGGCCAAATCAATCGTTCTAAGGGCACTCAATCGAAGGCACTGCTGAACGAGGTATCGATCACCGTTTTGGTGTCAAACGTTTTGGGCAATGCGCCGGTTTGCACGAGGAAATCTGCGGTGCTCTGATAGTCCGCCGCGGCATTCGCATCTACCGGACCGACGCTCATGTCTGCCTGGCCAATCCAGTGCCGTGATACCGCCTGATCCAGGTTGGCTTTCTTGGCCCATAGGTCGGCGTAGGTTTCTTTGTTGGCTTGGACCCAGGCACGGGCTTTCCTCAGACGGCCGAGAAAATCGGCGATGGCCGCGCGTTTGGGTTCGATGGCATTGGCGTTGGCCGCGATGCTCGACAAGCCCGGCATCAACCCCCGCGCGGTGATGATCGGGCGAGCGCCGGAAAACACCTGCTGCTGAGAGATATAGGGTTCCCATACCGGAAAGGCGTCGATGCTGCCTTGGGGCAACGCGGCGGCAGCGTCAATGGGCATCAGTTTGACGAACTCGACGTAGTCCTTGGGCAGACCGGCTTTCTCCAGGGCGCGCAAGGTCAATTGCTGGCTCCATGCGCCGGGCCAGTAGGCAACCTTTTTACCTTTGAGGTCTTCGATGGTCCTGGCTGAGGAATCTTTGGGCACCAGGAGCGCGATGGTGTCCGGGTTCTGCCGCGAGACGCCAATCAACTTGACTGCCGCCCCTTTGGCCGCAAGAAAGATAAAGCCCGAGTCGCCGAGAAACCCCAGGTCGAGCGCGCCGGCTTCAAGACCTTCGGCCACTGGGGCAGCGGATTGAAAGTGCTTCCAGTCGACGGTGTACGGCGCATCCTTGAGCACACCGGAGGCCTCGACGGATGCACGAACGTTGTAATAATTCTGATCCCCCACCACCAATGTGAGCGGTGTCGCGGCGTGGGCAAACGGGGTAGTGAGGGCGATCGAAGCCAGACCGAAACTGAGTAAACGGCGCAGATTCATTGCGATATCTCAAGGGCGCCGGTCAGGTGTGGGTGGTGCCGACGAATAAAGGAAGGCGCTGCGCAGGGACGCGGCGTAAGAGATCGTTTGCAGGGGGCATGCCAATGTGAGGTGGGGTGTAGATTTTGCACCCGCGCTGGTTGGGCCCTCTAGGCTTTTCCACATCCCCAAGGATGATGTTGGCCTCGTGGGAGCGGACCAGTTGCCAAGGCGGGAAAATGACGCTGGAGTCAGCAGGGTGTGTTGTTAACGCTCGAACTGTCTGTGCGCTGTTGCGCAATCAACAGTTGTGCAACGATGTCGGGCTCAAAAAAAAGGGGGAAATGACGATTGCGTCACCTCCCCCCACTAAAAACTCGAGTTATCAGGATTCAGCCCACTCAACATCAGTGAGGCCTAGCTGCTCGGCTTTCGGTTTGCTGACTTTGGGTACCCGGTCTGACCGGTACTTGGGGATCTGGCCGAAACCTGCATCCACCGACGCCCAATGCCACGCTTCAGCGTTGTCCATATTGGCAGCGCTGATGTAAAAACTTTTGTATTTTCCGTGCAGTAAATAATCGATGCGGTAATGCTTGTACTGTCCCACGTTCGGAGACCTCCCTATCAAACGCTGTCAATTTTCTGAGTCATGGGCGTTTGGAAAATTCCCTCGAAATAACTCTTTGATCACCAAATGGTTACAAGTGGTACAACGGCAATTTCAGATCGCGTCAAAAACTTCGCGAATGGATGTAGACACCCTGTACCGACCATTCAAACAAGAGGTTGGGCCGACCATCGGCGTCGCCCGCGGCGTTTGAAAATACGAAAAAAAAACGCCCAGGCTGGGCGTCTTTTTTTGGAGTGCAAACTTACTTGTCGAGGAACTTGAACACGACCGTCTGGGTGTAGGCTTTTCCGGGGTCCAGGCGTGTCGATGGAAAGTTCGGCTGATTGGGGGCGTCCGGGTAGTGCTGAGTCTCCAGGGTGAACGCTCCCCAGTGCGGATAGATCTTGCCGGCCTTGCCTTTGACCGTGCCATCCAGAAAGTTGCCGGTGTAAAGCTGCACGCCAGGTTCGGTGGTGAACAACTGCAGGCGGCGCCCGGACTTCGGATCGCTGATATCTGCAGCCAGTTTGCTCACGCTGCCTTTGGTGTCCAGCACCCAGTTGAAGTCGTAGCCGCCTTCTTTGGGCTCGGCGAATTTGAGTTGCGCGTTGTCTTCACGAATGCGCTTGCCGAATGCGACGGGCTTGAGGAAGTCCATCGGCGTCCCGGCCACTGGAGCCAACTCGCCGGTCGGGATCAACTTGGCGTTGACTGGCGTGTAGTGGGTCGCATGCACGGTCGCCACTTGATCGAGGACGTCACCATTGCCAGCGCCTGCCAGGTTGAAATAGCTGTGGTTGGTCAGGTTCAGCACGGTCGGCTTGTCGGTGGTGGCGTGGTACTGAATGCGCAGCTCGTTCTTCTCATTGAGGCTGTAAGTGACCTCGGTTTTCAGCGTGCCGGGGAAGCCCATCTCCCCGTCGACCGACACATAGCTGAGTTTGACGCCTACCGAGTTCTTGTCTTTCACGCTTTCGGCTTTCCAGACTCGCTTGTCGAAACCTTGCGTGCCGCCGTGTAGCGAATTGGTCTTGTCGTTCTGCGGCACCTGATAGCTTTTGCCGTCCAGGGAGAATTTGCCGTCCGCCAGACGATTGCCGAAACGGCCGATGGTCGCGCCGAAATACGACGTGCCCTTGAGATAACCGTCGATGTCGTCGAAGCCCAGCACCACGTCTTCGGTCTTGCCATGCTTGTCCGGCACCAGCAGCGATTGCAGCGTGCCGCCGTAGGTCAGGATCGTGGCCTGCATGCCGAGGCTGTTGCGCAGGGTGTATTTCTCGATGGCGGTGCCGTCCGGCAATTTGCCGAAGGCTGCGTGTTCGCTGGTCAACCCAGCGGCGGCATTTGCATGAAGGGCTGCAATCATCAGCGACAGTCCGATTCCGGGGATAAGTTTATTGCGCATCAGTACCTTCCTTTCTGTTGTTGTTATTGGGGCTGCTATGGAGCTGCGTGAATCTATAGGAGCGAATTTATTCGCGAGCCGGGTCCGGTACGGTCAGGGATGACGTCTCGCGAATGAATTCGCTCTTACAGGGCATACCTGCAATTGGTCATACTAATTCCAAGAGGTTAGCCCTGCTTTTGGATTTATAGATCAAATCCGCTTCCAATAAAATTAAATTGTAATACTATTTAGCTGTGCCTACGCTTGACGGGTAGCCAGACAGGTGTAGCCCACGATTCACACGCTGTACAGCCCGTTTGACAGCCAATCATGTGATGATTAGCCTCAAATCGCGGAATGAACCGCGCACGGGGGCTGAGCCATGAGCAGTAGTTTTCACGCCTCGACAGTCGACCGGCTGGGTGCCTGGATCGTTCAGGGCAGTGTCTTGCCGGGACAATCCTTGAAGGTCGAAGCGGCGTTGGGTGAAGAGTTTGGTGTGAGCCGCACGGTCATCAGGGAGGCCATTAAAACCCTGGTTGCCAAGGGCATGCTGGAGGTGGGGCCAAAGGTTGGCACGCGGGTGCTGCCAGTGCGCAGCTGGAATCTGTTTGACCCGCAGGTTGTGGGCTGGCTGGCAGACAAAGGTCTGTCCCACAGTTTCGTGAAGGACTTGCTGGACCTGCGCCGGGCCATCGAACCGATGGCCGTGCGTTGGGCTTGTGAAAGGGCCAGTGCGCAGCAGATTGCCGAGATTCAAGCGGCGTATCGGCTGCTTGAGGCCAGCGTGACGGACCTGGGCGATTACAACCACGCCGACCAGTGTTTTCACGAAGCGGTGCTGGCGGCCAGTCACAACCAGTTCATTGAGCAGATGTTGCCGGCGCTGGGTGCGCTATTGGCCATTTCCTTTGAAGTGTCATCGGCCGTGCCGGGCGAGTTGGGTCGCACGTTGCCGCTGCACAAGGAATTGGCGGACGCCATCGCCACACGGGATCCGGCCAGAGGTGTGTGGGCCTGCATGAGTCTGATCGAAAACGCGGACGAGGTGATTTCCCGCTCCTTCGCGCAGCGGAACGCATAGCAACGAACGCGTCTGAATTGACGCGCAAGCCACTGGCCGCTGACGGTCGGGGCAGAGAAACATCAACAACAATAAGAACAGGACGATTTTGATGAAGTGGCAAGCTGTCACCGATCAGCGTTTCAAACTGGCCGAAGGTCCATTCTGGGACGACACTAATCAAGCGTTGCACTGGGTAGATATCGCCGGTTTCCGGGCCTTGCGCCTGCATCAGGGCCAGCTGTGCCACTGGCAATTCAACGAGCCGGTCTCAGCTTTTATCCCCACTGCTAAAGGCGATGCCTTGGTCACCCTGGCCAGCGGGGTTTACCGCCTGGACCTGTCTTCCCCCGCCGAGCATCCCGCATTGACCTTGTTCTGCGTCGCCGACCCCGTGCCGGGCAACCGTGCCAACGAAGCGCGTTGCGATGGGCGAGGGCGGTTGTGGCTGGGCAGCATGCAAAACAACCTCGATGCCCAAGGCGGCGACTTGCCGGTGGAGCGCCGTTCCGGTGGTTTATTTACCGTCGATGGCGAGGCGCGGGTGCGCCATTTGCTCAGCGATCAGGGGATCGTCAACACGCTGCTCTGGACCGAAAACGATGAGGCGGTGCTGACGGCGGACAGCCTGGACGGCGTGATTTATCGCTATCCGCTGCAGGCCGACGGTGCCCTTGGCGAGCGTACGGTCTGGGCCGGAAAACATGAGCGTGGCGATCCGGATGGCTCGGCCATGGATGCTGAAGGTTATGTCTGGAATGCCCGCTGGGGCGGCCACTGCATTATTCGTTTCGCACCCGACGGCAGTGTCGATCGGGTGATGGAGGTGCCGGTCAGCCATCCCACCAGCTGCGTGTTCGGCGGGCCACAGATGTCCACGCTTTACATCACCAGTGCCCGACCTTCCAGCGGCGCCCGGGATCTGGACGGCGCTGTTCTGGCCGTCGAATTGGGCACCAAGGGTTTGCCCTCTCAGCGCTTCGCAGGCTGAGTATTGAAGTGTGTCACGGCAAGCGGGAGCGGGCGTGACACTCGGTTACATTCGCTCCATTGATATTATGATATGACTGTTCTCAGTCGATCGACCGCTCACTTTTTCCAGTCAGCCGGTCGTCACGACCCTAACTGCTGGACGCTGTAGCTATTCAATAAAAATAAGGAGTTAGCTATGTTGAGTCGCCACGGGATTCGTTCCCTGTGCTGTGCCGCCGTTGCCACTGCCATTCTGGGCATGAGTGGTGTTGCCCCTGCCGCCGATAAAGTCAAAATCGGCTTCCTGGTCAAGCAGGCTGAAGAGCCCTGGTTCCAGACGGAATGGGCCTTCGCTGAAAAAGCCGGACAAGAGCACGGTTTTGAAGTGATCAAGATTGCCGTGCCCGACGGCGAAAAAACCCTCTCCGCAATCGACAGCCTGGCCGCCAACGGCGCCAAGGGTTTTGTCATCTGCCCGCCTGATGTTTCCCTTGGCCCCTCCATCGTGGCCAAAGCAAAAGCCAACGACATGAAAGTCATGGCCGTCGATGACCGGTTTGTCGATGCCAAAGGCAAGTTCATGGAAGACGTCCCGTACCTGGGCATGGCCGCGTTCGAAGTTGGCCAGAAACAGGGCGAAGAGATGGCCAAGGAAGCCAAAAACCGCAATTGGGACTGGAAAGAAACCTACGCGATCATCAATACCTACAACGAGCTGGACACTGGCAAGAAGCGCACCGACGGCTCGGTGGATGCGCTGAAAAAAGCCGGTCTGCCCGAAGACCACATCCTCTTCACCCCTCAGAAAACCCTCGACGTCCCAGGCAGCATGGACTCCACCAACGCTGCGTTGCCTAAGCTGCCAGCTGCGGCGAAGAACCTGATCGTCGGCGGCATGAACGACAACACCGTGCTCGGCGGCGTACGTGCAACGGCGGGCGCTGGCTTCAAGCCTGCGAATGTGATCGGCATCGGCATCAATGGCACTGACGCTATCGACGAACTGAAGAAGAAAGAAAGCGGCTTCTTCGGCTCGATGCTGCCAAGCCCGGACAAAGAGGGCTACAACACCGCCCTGCAAATGTACGAGTGGGTAACCACCGGCAAGGAACCGGCGAAATACACCGCGATGGACGACGTGACCCTGATCACGCGCGCCAACTTCCAGAAAGAACTGACCAAAATCGGTCTGTGGAGATAAGGCTGGCGACAGTTCTGCGGTTTATGAGTCCAGACGCCTGAAATATTCGGGCTGACATTTGCAAGGCCTCGCTCTGTCGGTGATGGCAGAGCGAGGAGGAGGTTCCATGCAGCAATCTGTTCACAACACACCAGCGCAACTGGTTTCATCGATCGGCGGGAGCCTGCGCTTTAACGGGATTGGCAAAACCTTCCCCGGCGTCAAAGCGCTCGCCGACATCAGTTTTGAAGCACGGCCCGGCAGCGTTCACGCGCTGATGGGGGAGAACGGCGCGGGTAAGTCCACGTTGCTGAAAATCCTCGGTGGCTCGTACCAGCCCAACAGCGGCGACCTGCAAGTCGGCGACAAAACCTACATCTTCAAGTCCACTGCCGACAGCATTGCAGCGGGCATTGCGGTGATTCACCAGGAGCTGCAACTGGTGCCGGAAATGACCGTCGCCGAAAACCTGTTGCTCGGCCACATGCCTAATCGATGGGGCATGGTCAATCGCCGGGCAATGGTGCGGCGAGCTCGAGAGCTGCTCAAAGGCCTGGCCGACGAAATCGATCCCAATACACGACTGGGTGATCTGTCCCTCGGTCAGCGCCAGTTGGTGGAAATAGCCAAAGCCATGTCGCGCAACGCCCATGTGATTGCCTTCGACGAACCGACCAGCAGCTTGTCGGCGCGAGAGATCGATCGCTTGATGGCGATCATCGTCAAGCTGCGCGATGAAGGACGAGTGATTCTGTACGTGTCCCATCGCATGGAAGAAATTTTCCGGGTGTGCGACGCCGTCACCGTGTTCAAGGACGGGCGTTTCGTGCGCACCTTCGAGGACATGGCCGAGCTGGACCATGACCGGCTGGTGACCTGCATGGTCGGCCGCGACATTCAGGACATCTACAACTATCGTCCCCGTCAGCATCCGGGGCCAAGCCTGCGAGTCACCGGACTGCTGGGGCCTGGGTTGCAGGAGCCCGTGAGTTTCGCAGTGGAGAAGGGCGAAGTGCTGGGCTTCTTCGGGCTGGTTGGCGCTGGGCGTACCGAGCTGTTTCGTATGCTCTCGGGGCTGACTCGCAGCCAGGCCGGCACGTTGCAGCTGGAAGGCAAGCCGCTGAACATGAAGTCCCCGCGAGATGCCATTTCCGCCGGCATTCTGCTGTGCCCCGAAGACCGTAAAAAAGAGGGCATCGTGCCACTGTCCAGCGTGGCGGAGAACATCAACATCGGCGCTCGGCCTCGGCACGTCAGCCTCGGCTGCCTGATTCAAGGACGCTGGGAAAAGGACAACGCGCAAACGCAGATCCGATCGATGAACGTGAAAACGCCATCGGCCGATCAGCAGATGCTGTTTCTTTCGGGCGGCAACCAGCAGAAGGCGATTTTGGGTCGCTGGTTGTCGATGCCGATGAAAGTGCTGCTGCTCGATGAACCGACTCGTGGCATCGATATCGGTGCCAAATCCGAGATTTATCAGATCATTCATAACCTGGCGAGCGACGGCATTGCGGTGATTGTGGTGTCCAGTGACTTGATGGAAGTCATGGGCATTTCCGACCGGATTCTGGTCATGAGCGAAGGCGCCATTACTGGCGAGCTGTCTCGCGACGAAGCGAACGAATCCCGCCTGCTGCAACTGGCACTGCCGCGCACCCGCGGCTGACACTGGCTAAACGACGTGAAAAATAAAAATGAGGTGCGTATGTCAACCGAATCCAGCCTGACGGCTCCCCGCCAAGGCATGAATATGCGTCGTTTTCTCGACGACTGGGCCATGCTGCTGGCCGCACTGGGCATCTTCGTGCTGTGCGCGCTGCTGATCGATAACTTCATGTCGCCGCTGAACATGCGCGGCTTGGGTCTGGCGATTTCTACGGTCGGTATTGCCGCCTGCACCATGTTGTTCTGTCTGGCGTCCGGGCATTTCGACTTGTCAGTGGGCTCGGTATTGGCCTGCTCGGGGGTGATCGCCGGGATCGTGATTCGCGACACCGACAGCGTGTTTTTGGGTGTTTCCGCTGCGTTGGCGTTGGGTCTGGTGGTGGGCTTGATCAATGGCATCGTGATCGCCAAGTTGCGCATTAATGCGCTGATCGCGACGCTGGCGACGATGCAGATCGTTCGGGGGCTGGCTTACATCTTCTCCAGCGGCAAGGCGGTGGGCGTGGGCAACGAGGACTTCTTCGTCTTCGGTAACGGCCAACTCTGGGGCGTGCCAGTGCCGATCGTCATCACTTTGTTGTGCTTCATTTTCTTTGGCTGGCTGCTCAATTACACCACCTACGGACGCAACACCATGGCTATCGGCGGCAATCAGGAAGCTGCGTTGCTGGCCGGCGTTCACGTTGATCGCACCAAGATCATCATCTTCGCCGTACACGGGCTGATTGGTGCGCTGGCGGGTGTGGTGCTGGCCTCGCGCATGACCTCCGGTCAACCGATGATTGGGCAGGGCTTTGAACTGACCGTGATTTCGGCCTGCGTGCTGGGCGGTGTTTCGCTCAGCGGCGGGATTGGCATGATCCGGCACGTGATCGCCGGGGTGTTGATCCTCGCCATCATCGAAAACGCGATGAACCTGAAGAACATCGACACCTTCTACCAATACGTGATTCGCGGCACGATCCTGTTGCTGGCGGTGATCATTGACCGGATGAAGCGGCGCTAGGTCTGAAGGTCGCGATGATGTGCAATTTGGCCGTGGGATTGCGCAGGATGGTCGGTGTTTTGGCCGCTGCGCAGTCGGAAGCGACCCCGGCCCATCGCGACCGTCGTTACCTCCGATTGCTCCAACGCCCTCCGGGCAGAAGCCAGAGTAGCACCCGATGGTCTCGTTGGAGCGAGGCTTGCCCGCGAAGCTGACGCCTCGGTTTGCCTGATACCGCGCGTTGTAAGGTTTTGGGTCCGCTGCGCGGCCCATCGCGACCGTCGTTACCTCCCATTGCTCCTACGCCCTCCGGGCAGAAGCGGCTTTGCGGTGGCGCAGGCTTTAGGTGAGCCTGCGCACGCGGGGTATCAGGCAAGTTTCGCGGTAACGGTTACCAGCCGCACGGTGGCTGCGGCAAGGGATTCGGCTTCCAGTTTGATGGTGTCCAGCGCGCCGCGGATTTCGTCGCCATCTCGTGTACCGAGTCGCGAGTCAACGAGCACTGTCATTTGGTAAAGCGCATCGATGATCCCGTGGAGATTACGATGCAACTGATGGGTGACCTTGGTCAGGTGTTCGCCCATTGTGGGATCACCCGCTAAGCCTGCATAGGCTTCAGTGCGACAAGAGGAGGTGAGACGGGCAGTTCGAAAGCCTGTTACCACGTAATTGATGTCCACCCCGGCGGTGGCAATTTTCTCCAGATACGACGCTTTGGGGGAGCGGCTTCCGCTTTCGTAGTTACCCTGAGCGTTGGTCTCCACTCCGCCGATTGTGCCCATAGCGCTCTGAGAAAGCCTGAGCCGGTTACGCTCTTCGCGCAACCGTTCGCCAATCCTTGTCATTGTAGTTCTCCCTGTCAGATGCTTGGTACCAATGCCACGACAGCTCAGAGTGGATCGAAAAATTTGGCGTCGTAGTCACGAGTCAGACTCGCGGTTTCACTCATTTGTACCCTTTTAACCGCAAAAACATACGTATGGCATCAAATTAGTTTGAACGTATTTAGATTAAAGTTGTAGGAGTTTTCTTAAACGATCGTATGACTCATCCGTACGGATGGTTGATCAGTTTCGGCTCCGGGAATCTATCCAGCAGCGATAGACTCTGCCTCCGGAAGAGCGGAACACGGGCTGAATAGAACTCCAGCCCGTCAGAATGAAGGGAGTTAACGCGGCGAAATCGGGCAACGTGCGCCGCCTTGGCGCGCCCAGTCATTGGCAGTCTTGGCGAGGGTGTCGGCCAGTGTCGCGACAGCCTGCTGGTGAGCTAACACCAGGTTTTCCATGCCAAGGCCTGCGGGCTGGCGAATGACACTGCTGCAGGTCAGGTTCTGGCGTTTGGCACCATTACCGGAAAGGCTCAGATTCCAGACCACATCAATCAACGCGTACTGATCCAGTATCGATTCGAACCGACGCACGTCCGTGCGTAGCGAGAGTACTGGCACATCGGCCTGTTTGGGCAATCCGGCCAGATCCCGCATGCCAAAACGCCGTTCCAGTTGACCGGTCAGGGCATCGTGAAACTCGTCCCCCAGCGGCGCGCCCCAGCGCTCGTTTTCCAGAATCGCGAGACTGCCGTTGCCCTGACGTATCACCAAGGGTGGCTGATCCACCTGCACCGGCATCAGCACCGGCAGCATCTCGAACTGAAACGGCGATTGCGTGGCCGGGGCGGGGGCTGATGTCGCGGGTGCTATCAGCGTGTAGTAATGCGTCGGGGTTGTGCTGCACGCGGCGAGGCTCAGCGCGGTCGCCAGAACCAGAAGATGAGTACGCAACATCATTGCTGAGGCTCCAGATCGATTTGACGGGAAGGGGACGAGCCCTTGTAGGACTTGGGAGCGGCGTCACCGGCGCGGCCGCGAATCAACGATTCAGGATGACGGCTGAGGAAGTCAGTCAGCACACGCACCGAACGCGCCGTGCGTTGCACTTCGTCCATGGCCTGGCCCAACTGGACCCGAGCCGGGGAGTTTTCCGATAGCGTATCGTTGGCGGTACCCAGGGTTTTCTGAGCCTGCTGCAAAGTACCGCGCATTTGCGGGATCACGTCGCTGTTGACCGCTTTCATGGTTTTCTGCAGTTCGCTCAAGCTGCCATTGAGATTGCCCACCAGTTCGTCGATCGGCAGCTTGCCGAGTTTGTCGACAAAGGCCTGCAACTGCTCCTGCAACTTGTCGAAACTGCCCGCCACTGTGGGGATTTCCAATGGCCGTGCCTTGGCGTCGTAGTTGGCAAGCTTCGGTGCCTTTGGATCGAAGTCCATCGCCACGTAAAGCTGACCTGTGAGCAGGTTGCCCGTGCGCACCTGGGCGCGAAGTCCGTGGGCGACGAAGCCTGCGAGAATGCGAGTGGTCTGCTCTTCTTCGGTGCCGGCGCCCGCCGTTTCCTTGAGTTTTTCGTTGGCAGCGCCCAGTCGTTGCGGATAGATCACCGCGCCGACGATGCCGGGGAAAGTACCTGTCTTGGCGTCGTAATCCAGATCCACCGAGACCACGCGGCCGACGTTCACGCCCAAAAAATCCACCGGCGCGTTGACCACCAACCCGCGCAGGGACTGGTTGAAACGCATGCGGATATATTTCGGCTCACCGTCAGGCGGCGCCAGGGCGGTGGCCTGATCGTCGAAAATCTGGAACGTGGCGTTGGCCTCGGCCGGTTTTGCATCCGGGCTGTATTTAGGTTCGCGGAACGCGACGCCGCCGGACACGATCGACGTCAGCGACTGGGTCGAAACCTTCAGGCCCGAAGCGCCGAGGGTGACGTCAACGCCGCTGGCATTCCAGAAGCGCGAATCGGTGAGCACGTACTGGTCGTTGGGCGAAGTGATGAAGATTTCGATGTCCACGCCTTTTCCGTCTTTGGCCAACTCGTAGGCCACTACCTGACCGACCTGGATGCGACGGAAATACACCGGCGAACCCACGTCCAGCGAGCCAAGATCATCGGTGTGCAGCTTGAAGCGTTTGCCGCGCTCACCGAACGTCACAGGCGGCGGGGTTTCCAGGCCGGTAAAGTCTTTCTTGGTCTCTCCGGAATTGCCTGCATCGGCACCGATGAAGGCCCCGGACAGCAGCGTGTCTACGCCAGACACCCCACCGGCGCCAATCCGTGGACGAACCACCCAGTACTGGGTATCGGCACTGGTAAACGGCGTCGCCGAATTGTTCAGCTCGATCGTGGCCAGGACGTGGGTGCGGTCATCGCTCAGGTTGATGTCGGTGACGACACCAATGACCACATTCTTGTATTTGACCTGGGTTTTCTTGGCTTCCAGCCCTTCGGCGGTCAGAAAGCTGACGGTGATCTTTGGGCCGACATTCAGGAAGTCATGGACCACCATGGACAAGCCGATCAGACCCGCAACGATGGGCACCAGCCACACCAGGGAAATTTTCGCCTTGCGGGCTTTCACGTCGGGCCGCGTCGGCGTAGACGAAGACGGGGGAAGGGCGTTATCAGACATCATCAACCTCTGCGTCCCAGATGAGCCGGGGATCAAAACTCATGGCGGCGAGCATCGTCATCACTACCACCAAACCAAAAAACAGAATGCCCAGGCGCGGCTCTATGGTGCTGAGCCCGCGAAACTGCACAAGTGCCGCCACCAGGGCGACGACTAACACATCCAGCATCGACCAATAGCCGATCAGCTCGATGAATCGATAGAGGCGCGAGCGTTCGCGCATGGCCCACGTGCTGCGGCGCTGACAGGTGATCAGCAACATGCCCAGCACCAGAAACTTGATGCAGGGCACCACGACGCTGGCGATGAAGATCAGGATCGCGATGTCCCACGAACCGCCTTCGGCGAATTCGATGACGCCGCTCATGATGGTGTTTTCGCTGCTGCTGCCGAACAAATTCGTGAGCATCACCGGCAACAGGTTGGCCGGAATATAAAAAATCAGGCCCGCCAGCAGAAACGCCCAGGTGCGCGTCAGACTGTTGGGTTTGCGACGATGCACGGCGGATTCACAGCGGGGGCATTCGTGGGTCTGCTCCGGGCATACGTACCCGCAGACGTGGCACAAGGTGACATTGTGTTCATGGGCGAAAGGAATGCCGTTCATGTCGGGCCTACTCCCAGGTCGTCCCAAAGTCGCCGAATGTCTTTGCCGGCGATCAGTACGATCAACACCATCAGCATCGCCATCGCCCACAAACCGGCGCCGGGGTGCACATCCAGCATGCCCGCCAGCTTAACGATCGCCACCAGAATCCCCAGCAGGCAAACCTCCAGCATGCTCCAGGGCCGCAGGTGTTCGAGAGCGCGCATGCAGCTTTTGAAACCGGGGGCGATTTCGCCGCGTTTTGCATGCACCAACACCCAGAAGAGCAATACGATCTGCAGCGCCGGCGCGAAGATGATTGCAAGGCCTGCGACCAGCGCAATCAACGTGATACGCCCTTGGGCCAGCGCCTGTACCGAACCCCAGAGCGTCACCTCGTTATGCAGACCCTGCAGGCTGATGCTGATGACCGGGAATACGTTGGCGAAGATGAACATGATGCCAGCGGCGATGCTCAGGGCCAGCAACTGCTCGATGCTCATGCGCGGGCCGCGATCGAGTATCGCGCGGCAGCGCACGCAGTAGGCCGATTCACCCTTTTTCAGGGGAACCGCCTCGTACAGCGAATCGCAATGTTCGCAAATGATCCACTGAGCGGGATTTTCGGCAGGTTGCAAGTTGTCGGTCATCGGCGCCGTGGTCATAGATGGATGAAAAGAGTGCACGGTGAATGGGCCATGAAGGCGGCACGTGTAGAAGGGTAGGCAAAGATACCCCGGAGTCGGGTTTCTGGCTCGCCTTTTATCGTGGCTGTTACGGGACTGACGGAGGTTGTGAATGGGTTCATCTACGTCGACGGCTTACTGGAGATGACAAATTGACCACAGTGCCAGCATCAGGTTCGCCATCAATTCGACAGTATTCAAGTTTGGCCACATCGTCACGACAGTGAAACCGCTGCAACGCCGAACAGGCCTATTTCCAGAGCTCCCAAACATCTGATCGTTAACCTGGTCGTGCATGTCTTTGGAACCAAAAACGGCGCGACCCTTCGCAGGCCGCGCCGTCTTGTGGATCAGTGAGTCAGCGGGTCATCAAGCGATGACGTCGCTGCTCCACTCGCTGTTCACCAGGCGCTTGAGGCCCAGCGGGTTAGCGTTTTGCAGCGCGGCCGGCAGCAAGCTGTCCGGGTAGTTCTGGTAGCAGACCGGACGCAGGAAGCGATCAATGGCCAGCGTGCCCACCGACGTGCCGCGCGAATCGGAGGTTGCAGGGTACGGACCGCCATGGACCATGGCTTCGCACACTTCAACACCGGTCGGGTAGCCGTTGACCAGGATGCGGCCGACTTTTTCTTCCAGCACTGGAACCAGCCACTGATACTTCTGCAGGTCGGCAGTTTCGCCGATCAGCGTGGCGGTCAACTGGCCGCGCAGTGCTTGCAAGGCTTTTTTCAGCTCGGCGTCGTCAGCCACTTCGATCAGCAGGGTTGCCGGGCCGAAGACTTCTTCTTGCAGCAGTGGGTCGCCGTTCAGCAGCAAGCTTACGTCAGCCTTGAACAGCTGGGCTTGAGCTTGTTTGCCTTCTTGTGGCTTGCCGGCCAGGTGCGTCACACCCGGGTGGGCCAGCAGCGTTTGCACACCTTTGCTGTAGCTGCGCAGACCACCCGCGTTGAGCATGGTTTGCGGCGCCTGACCGCCCATGTGCTCGGTCAACTGTTCGGTGAACGCGGTCAGGGCAGGGGAGCGAATACCAATCACCACGCCTGGGTTGGTGCAGAACTGACCGGCACCCATGACCACCGAAGCAGCGAGTTCGCCGGCAACAGTAGCGCCGCGTGCAGTCAGTGCGCCTGGCAGCAGGACTACCGGGTTGATGCTCGACATTTCGGCGAACACCGGGATCGGCTGTGGACGCTCGGCGGCCATCTTGCACAGGGCGTCGCCGCCGTGCAGCGAACCGGTGAAGCCTACGGCTTGAATCGCCGGGTGCTTGACCAGGCCTTCGCCGACGCCGCTGCCGAAGATCATGTTGAACACGCCTTTTGGCATGCCGGTTTTCTCGGCGGCGCGGATGATGGCGGTGCCGACCAAATCAGCAGTGGCCATGTGACCGCTGTGGGCCTTGAACACGACCGGGCAACCGGCAGCGAGGGCCGACGCGGTGTCGCCGCCAGCAGTGGAAAAGGCCAACGGGAAGTTGCTGGCGCCGAACACGGCAACCGGGCCGACGCCAATGCGGTATTGACGCAGGTCAACGCGTGGCAGGGGTTTGCGGTCCGGTAGCGCCAAGTCGATGCGCGCGCCGAGGAAGTCGCCGCGACGCAAGACTTTTGCGAACAGGCGCATCTGGCCGCTGGTGCGACCGCGTTCGCCCTGGATACGACCGGCCGGCAGCGCGGTTTCCTGGCAAACGACGGCAACGAAATCATCGCCCAGAGCGTCTAGCTCGTCGGCGATGGCTTCAAGGAATTCAGCACGGCGAGCAGGGCTCAGCTGACGGTATTCAGGGAATGCTTCTTTCGCCGCGAGGGCAGCAGAGTCGATTTCTGCGTCGGTGGCTTGATAAAAGCTGTAAGGCAGCGCCTCGCCAGTGGTGGCGTCGAGGCTTTTGTGCTGGGGTTCGCCGAGGGCGCTACGGGCGCCAGCGATGAAGTTCTGGCCGAGAACGGTAGGCATCTGCTTCTCCTGTTGTTGTTTGACTGGATCGGTTCTGAACGAATGCTGTCAGCCGTGTCGGGCTGAATGTGAACGAATCTAAGGTAAGCGCCGCGCTGCATTGAGTCCAGCGCTGGAGTGATGTTGACAGTCATCATACAACTGCATTTTTTTGGCTGCAAGGTTGAGCGACGTGTAGCGCTTGTTCGCTTTTGTAGGAGCTGCCGAAGGCTGCGATGCTATTTGTCTGATACACCGCAATCGCAGCCTCGCGTTGCTCGTCAGCTCCTACAAGATAGTGGTGCCTGATTAAGCATTCGGCTCATCGGTATTGATGTACTCCGGCACCTTCGCCAACGGCAGTCGTCGGGCTTGTTCCGAGTTGATGCCTGGACGGTCTGGCAGCGGATCAAGCTTCTGCGGCTGCCCGGTAGTCAGTGCGCGCTCGATGGCCTGAACCACGCGCACGTCACGCCAGCCTTCGTCGCCATCGGGCTCCGGCTCACGGTTTTGCAGGATGCAATCAGAAAAGTACTGCGTCTCGCCGCCAAACTGATCCACTACCGGGTGCTCATGCTCAGTCGTCTTGCCGTCGATGATCGCCCGATAGCTGATCGCCACGCCCTCACCGAAACCAAAGCAAGGCGACGCCTCGAACTCACCCTTGGTGCCAATCAATTGGAAGCGCTCCGTGCTGGGCAGACTGTAGCTCACGGTAAAAGTCGCCAGACGCTCTTCGGCAAAACGCAAGGTCACATTGACCGTGTCGAAGGTGTTGATTTCACGATCCGGCGTCTTGATCCCGACGGCGTGCACTTCAATCGGTTCGGCAGCGAACAGGTTGCGCACGGCGTTGATCGGGTAGGGGCCCATATCGGCGACCGGGCCTGCATCGAAACCGCTCTGCATCCGGTGATTGGCCGGGTCGGTGGTCTGGGCGAAGGTCGCGGTGAACAGACGCAAGTCCCCCAGGTCGCCAGCCCGCACCCGTTGCACCATCTCCACGGTCCCGGGCTCGAAGTGCAGACGGTAAGCCACCATCAGTTTCGCGCCGGATTTTTCTGCAGCTTCGGCAATCGCCAGGCAGTCTTCTTCGCTGGCGGCCATGGGTTTTTCCAGCAACACATGGATGCCGGCTTCAAGGGCCGGGACTGCGAATTCGCGATGACGGAAATTGGGCGTGGCGAGGTAGATCGCGTCAATCTCGCCAGATTTAAGCAATGTGTCGAACTCGTTGTAGTGGTAGCTCTTGAGGTCGTACAGCTCGGCCAGCTTGTCGGCTTTAACCGGATCGCCGGTCACCAGAGCGGTCATCACCGAGTTGTCGGTCTGCTCCAGCCCAGGCATGAACGCGCCTTGGGAAATCCAGCCGCCAGCGACCACTGCGTAACGGATTTTGCCGTTTGAATCGGGCATGTATAAGCCTCCTTTTTCAGCGGACGGTATGTCCAGCGCCTGATTAATCGGCAGGCCAGCGCGCGGTTAGTTCAATCAAAAAATCACCATTCAGACATTTGCTATTGCCAATTCGGCGCCCTTGGCTATATTTTGTAAAACGATTTAGTAAAACGTTTTACTAAGTCCTTTAAAACGTTTACTCGATGCGTCTACACAACAATAACAACAAGCGAGAAACCCACATGCCCCTGACTCGACGTCGTTTCGTGCAGTCTGCCGCCATCAGTGCAGCCGCGCTTTCCCTGCCTACCTTCGCCCGCGCCGCCACGCCGGTGCTGCGTCTGTCGTCGACCATGACCTCGGACGAAAACTCAGCGCATTACCTGTTCTATCAACGCCTGGCCGAAAACCTCAAGCAGTCGGTGGGCGATAAAATTCGCATCGATTTCTTTCCCAACGGTCAGCTGGGCAAGGAAGCCGACGTGGTCCAGCAAGTGCGACTGGGCTCCGTCGACATGATGGTCACCGGCAGCTCGATCTGGGCCACGGCGCTGCCGGAGCTGGCGCTACTTGATCTGGGCTTCCTGTTCGACAACTACGACCACGTCGCCCGTGCCGTCGACAGTGGCGTCGGCGAGACCTACAACAAGCTGCTGCAAGAGCGCGCCGGTTGCACCATCGTCGGCTGGGGCTCGCATTTCAGTGCGCGTAGCGTCTACACCAAGCCGCCGATCAAGGATCTGGAAGCGATCAAAAACGTCAAGTTGCGGGTGCTGCCAACCCAGGCGTTCATCGAGACCTTCAAGCTGATGGGTGCGATTCCGACCCCCATTGCTTTCAACGAGGTGTACACCGCGGTGCAGACCGGCGTGGTCGAGGGCTTCGAGCACGATGCGGCCAGTGTGCTGGCCAACAAGCTCGACGAAGTGGTGCGCAACAGCTGGCAGACCAACCATTTGTTCAGCCCGTGTATTGCAGTGGTGGGCAAGCGCGGACTGGCGAAGATCCCGGCGGATTTGCAGCCTGCGTTTCTGGAAGCGGCGAAAGAGGCGAGCATTCATCAGCGTGCCGCTGCTGCGGTAAAAGGTGCCGAAGCCATCGCCACATTGGCCAAGGGCGGCATGACCCTGTACCCGATGGCCGAGGCCGAGCGCGCCAGCGTGCGCACGCTGATGCGCGACAAGCTGTGGGTGCCGTTCACCCAGACCAACCCGTCGATGGCGCCGGTGTTGGCGGCCATCGATGCAGCGCGGGTGTGAGCCGTGTTCGCTCATGTCGCCGCGACGCCATTGGGTGGCGCAGCAAACATAAATCCTGTGGGAGCGGACCTGTCCGCGAATAGGCCCTTAAGGCCGATAGACCTGCGTCGCCTGGCACCTTGCATTCGCGGACAGGTCAGCTCCCACGGAGATTTATCGTTTTTGCAATCGGCGATTTGTCCCTCGTTGCATAAGAGAGAACCCTCATGACTTCCTCCACCAGCGTGCTCGCTGCCGCTGATCAACAGCTTCACGAACATCCCGAGCAAGCCGCAGGGCCGGTGATCGCGGTCAAGGAGTGGGGATTCAACGCACAACCTGCTGCCGGACGCTTGCTGGCGACGCTGTGCACTTTCATCGAACGCTTGTGCGCGCTGGTGCTGGCCGTCGACGTTCTGGTGGTCTTCGTCTCGGTGATCCTGCGTTATTTCGTGCACCACCCGGTAGATTGGGCGGAGGAGGTGGCGCGGGGGCTGATGGTCATGCTGGTGTTCCTCGGCGGCGCCACGGTGCTGGCTCGCAAACAGCATGTGCACGTGGATTTTTTCCGCGCGTTGCTGCCGACGGCGTGGCAACAGGCGGCGCACCAGATCGGCGGCTGGCTGGTGGCAGGCACGGCAGCGGGATTGGCATTTTCTTCCTGGCTGCTGCTGGAAGACTCGGTCAACGTCGCCACGCCCATGGGCTTGCCGCAATGGCTGAACGTGCTGCCGGTGTTCGTCGGTGCGCTGCTGATGACCGTGGTCGGCATCGCCAACGCCATCAACGGCGCGACACGTATCACCTGGCTGACCCTGGCCGGTTGCCTGCTGTTCGCTGCCGCCATTTATGGCTGGAACAGTCAGTTCGAAGCCTGGGCCTTGCAGCCCTGGACTCTGCTGCTGGGCGGATTCATCGGCGGACTGCTGGTCGGCGTGCCTATCGCATTCGTTCTGGCGATGTGCGCGCTGCTGTATTTCATGGGCGATCCGACGCTGCCGATGGTGATCTACTCCCAGCAAGTCATGGCGGGGATGGATCACTTCGTGCTGCTGGCGATTCCGTTCTTCGTGCTGGCCGGGCTGGTGATGGAAGTCAACGGCATGTCCTCGCGCCTGATCGAACTGCTGGTGCGGGTGTTCGGTCGGGTGCGCGGCTCGATGAACCTGATCGCGATTCTGGCGACCGCCTTCTTCTCGGGCGTGTCGGGCTCCAAGCTGGCGGACATTGCAGCGGTGGGCGGCATCGTCGTCCCGGCCGTGCGCCGCACCAAGCAGGACCCGGCCGAAACAGCCGCCGTCCTCGCGGCATCAGGCGTGATGGCCGAAACCATTCCGCCGTGCATCAACATGATCATCATGGGCTTTGTCGCCAATATTTCCATCGGAGGGCTGTTCCTTGCCGGGATCGTCCCAGCCGTGGTGTTGGCCATGGGCCTGGCGACGCTGGCGGTGATCTTCGGGCGCAAGGTCGATCCTGACGTGGCCTTTCCCAAACGCACGCCGTTGCTGCGTTTGCTCGGCGGGGCGCTGGTGGCGTTGATCATGGTGGCGATGATCGGCAAGGGCGTGACGTCCGGGGTTGCCACTTCAACTGAAGTGTCGGCCTTCGCCGTGGTCTATGCCCTGTTGGTCGGTGGCGTGACGTTCCGGGAGCTGACGCCCAGGGCCATCGCCAGACTGTTCATTCGCTCGGCGTCGATGGCGGCGGGGATTCTGTTCATCATTGCGGCAGCGTCCAGCGTGGCGTTCACCCTGACCATCCTGCAGATTCCATCGATCATCTCCGACTTCATGCTGGCGCTGGCGCACAACTATGGCCCGGTAGCGTTCCTGCTGGCTTCGGTGCTGATCATGATTGTGTTTGGCGCTGTGCTCGAAGGTGCGCCGGCGCTGATCATCTTCGGCCCGCTGCTGGTACCTATTGCCGTTCAAGTCGGCGTCAATCCGCTGCACTTTGGTACCGTCGCGGTGATCGCGATGGGCCTGGGATTGTTTTCTCCACCCTTCGGCCTGGGCCTGTTCGCCACCTGCGCGATGACCGGCACCCGCGTCGAAGATGTCTCGCGGCGGATGATCAAATACCTCTGCCTGCTGGTGGTGATGCTGATTCTGATTGTTCTGGTGCCATCGATTTCTCTATGGCTGCCGCGCACCTTCAATATGGGTTAAGGCAAACATGGCAACGATTCATGATGTAGCCGCTTTGGCGGGCGTCTCGGTCAGCTCGGTTTCGAATGTGCTCAATCAGCGCACCGAGAAGCTCAGCGCCGACACGTTCGCCCGAGTCGAGGCGGCGATTCTCAAGCTCAACTACCGCCCCAATCGTGTGGCGCGGCAGCTCAAGACCGGTCACACGCCGATGCTCGGGCTTCTGGTGCCGTCCACCGCCAACCCGATGTACGGGCAGATTGCGCTGAAAATCGAGGCCGCTGCTCAGGCGCAATTCGGTTACCGCTTGCTGCTGGGCAATACGCACCGGGACAAACGCCAGGAGGCCGGGATGTTCGATGACTTGCTGTCCTTTGGCGTGCGCTCGGTGATCGTGGTCTCGTCGATGGACGACGAGCGCCACCTGGAAGCGGCGGTCGAGCGCGGTTTGGCGGTGGTCAGTTACGACCGCCAGACCACGTCGGGCGCGGATTCCAAGGTCGTTCACGTGTCCCCCGACAACTTTCAGGCTGGCTACATCGCCGCAGATCACTTGATCGCCCATGGCCATCGGCGCCTGGCGTTTTTGGTGCCCAGCGGCAAGACCGTCAGCCGCAGCAGCAAGATCGCGGGCTTTCTGGAACGCGCCACCGAGGCCGGATTACTGGGCAGCGCCGAGGTTATAGAAGGCCCTGTCGCCGAAACCTTCGGCGACTCGGAGCTCGCCGATCTGGGGTTTGCCATGGCCGGGCGCATTGCCAGGATGAAACCCATGCCCACCGGCATCGTCACGGTCAACGACATGCTCGCCATGGGCCTGATGTCGGGTTTGCACCAAGCGGGCCTGCGGGTGCCTGACGATATTTCCGTGGTGGGCATGGACGGCCTGTCGATTGCCGCGTTCACCAATCCGAGTCTGACCTCGATGGCGATGCCCCTGACTGAAATGGCCGACGCCATGGTCCAGCGCGCCGTGGAGCGCTCGCGGCAGCCGGATTTACCGGCAGTCAATCTGGTGTTTCAACCGACGTTGGTTGCCCGGCATTCCGTGGCCCGGCCCGCCGACGACAGAAGGGGTTAGCCCATGACCGATATTTTTCTCACCCACGGCCCTCAGGTGCGCGGCAATTACTACGCGGCCAGGCCGTTGGCGCAGTTGCAGGCGTTTGGCAATGTGCGGCTCAACGACTCGTCTGCGCTGCTGTCGCTGGACGAATTCGTCGAGCGCGCCAGTGGTTGCAAGATCATCGTTGCCAGCCGCGAAGCCGCAGCGCCTGCCGAGCTGTTCGAGCGGCTGCCAGACTTGCGCGCGATTTGCCGGGTGGCGGTGGATATTCGCAACATCGATGTCGAGGCTGCCAGTCGCCATGGCGTGCTGGTGACCCGTGCGACGCCGGGTTTCGATACCTCGGTCAGCGAATGGGTGATCGGCGTGATGATTGATCTGGCGCGGGGAGTCAGCCGCGCGGCTGCCGATTACTGGCAGGGCAAAACCCCCGAGGTATTGATGGGCCGCGAGTTGCGTGGCGCGACACTCGGGCTGGTCGGCTACGGGTTCATCGGTCAGCGCCTGGCGCAGATTGCGCGGTTGTTGCAAATGCGTGTGCTGGTCAGTGATCCCCATGTGGCGGTGGCCGAGGAGGGCATTGAGCAGGTGTCGTTCGAGCAGGTTGTCAGTCAGTCCGATTACGTGGTGTGTCTGGCGCCGGCCCTGCCGGACACCGCCAATCTGTTTGGCGCTGAGGCGTTTGCCCACATGCGCGCGGATGCGTTCTTCATCAACGCATCGCGCGGCGAACTGGTGGACGAGCAGGCGCTGCTGGCGGCGCTGGATCAGCAACAGATCGCCGGCTGTGCGCTGGACGTCGGCCGCGCCACGGACCAGATGCCCAGCGTTTGGCTGGCGGCGCATCCGAAGGTGATTGCCAGTCCGCACATCGGTGGCTTGACGCCTCAGGCCAGTGAACACCAGGCGATGGACACCGTGCGACAGGTGCGCGCGTTGCTCAACGGCGCGGTGCCCCAAGGCGCGGTGAATCTGCAACAGGCCTTTGCCGCGCAACAGGCCTTTGGCTTCCCACAACAATAATCAGGAGTCACTGCATCGATGAACACGACCACTTCCAAAGCAACCGATTGCCACGTTCATCTGTATGAGCCGGAGCGTTTCCCGATCCCGTCGCCCGTGCCCGCGGCGACTTGGCGTGACTACCAGAGCGTGCAGCAAAAGCTCGGACTTGGGCGCGCGGTGCTGGTACAGCCGAACGGTTACGGTTTCGACAATGCCTGCCTGCTCGATGGCTTGCAGCAAGCGGGCGACAGCGCCCGTGGGATTGCAGTGATCAAGGCAGAAACACCGTTCAGCGAAATTCTCAAGCTGCACGAGGCCGGGGTGCGCGGCGTGCGTTTCATGATAATCGCAGGTGCTGGCGGGGCGCTGGGTTGGGACGCGCTGGAGCCATTGTCGGCGAAGATTGCCGAGCTTGGCTGGGTGATCAATCTGCAATTGGACGGGCGGGAACTGGCCGAACACGAAGCGCGACTGCGGGCATTGCCGAGCAAGCTGAGCATCGATCACACGGGCAAGTTTCTTGAGCCAGTGGGCACCGAGCATGCAGGATTTGTGGCGTTGCTGCGTTTGCTCGACGGCGGCAAGACGTGGGTGAAAGTGTCCGCGCCTTACGAAACCTCAAAAGTGGGCGCGCCTCATTACGACGATGTCAGCGCGCTGGCAACAGCATTGATCGCCGCTCATCCGGCCCGGTGTTTGTGGGCCAGCAACTGGCCGCATCCGGGCCGCGATCCCAAGCCCGACGATGGCGCGATGCTGGAGCTTTTGAATCACTGGGCGCCGAGTGAAAAGGTGCGCGAACAGATTCTGGTGAGCAACCCGGCTGAGTTGTATGGTTTTGCCTGATAGCCATACCTGTCGACTGACCCCTGCCTCCTACACCACGTGGGAGCGAACCTGTTCGCGAACGCGGTGGTGCAGACGATAGAGATGTGGCGGATGTACCAGCCTATTCGCGGACAGGTCCGCTCCCACGGATGTTGCGTCACACCGCAATCCAGCGGCGTGTGACATCCAGTGTGGGAGCGAACCTGTTCGCGAACGCGGTATTTCAGACGATAGAGATGTGGCGGATGTACCGGCCTATTCGCGGACAGGTCCGCTCCCACGGATGTTGGGTCAGACCACAATCCAGCGGCGTGTGACATCCAGTGTGGGAGCGAACCTGTTCGCGAACGCGGTGGTGCAGACGATAGAGATGTGGCGGATGTACCAGCCTATTCGCGGACAGGTCCGCTCCCACGGATGTTGCGTCA
>NZ_JBSKHT010000017.1:0-48020 GCF_057128745.1 Pseudomonas rosaeacicularis | reverse complement strand
GACGATAGAGATGTGGCGGATGTACCAGCCTATTCGCGGACAGGTCCGCTCCCACGGATGTTGCGTCAGACCAGAATCCAGCGGCGTGTGACATCCAGTGTGGGAGCGAACCTGTTCGCGAACGCGGTGATTCAGACGATAGAGATGTGGCGGATGTACCGGCCTATTCGCGGACAGGCTCGCTCCTGCGGGTCCGTATGAGTGATGGGGTTTTCGTCAGCGCCGCCGATCATAGGGTCCATTTGGCCATTAGGTCGGTGTATTCAAGCCATCTGCGTCAACAGATCGCGCAACCGGTCCAGCGCGGGGTCGATGTCGAGGGTTTCGATGGCGCCGAAGCCCATGATCAACCCTGGCCGTACGGGCTGCTGGTCGAAAAACCCTTCCAGCGAATACAGACCGATGTCTACCTTCCTCGCCATTTCGATCAGGAACCTCATGTCTACCGGGACCTTGCACACCAGCGCCATGTGAAATCCGGCGATACAGGGAATCGCCTCCAGCCACGGCGACAGGTCGGAAGCAACCCGCGCCAGAATTCGCTCTCGACGCCCGGCATAAATCCCGTGGCAGCGACGAATGTGCTTGTTCAAGGTGCCTTCGCTGATGAATTTGGCCAGCGCCCATTGCGCCAGGGAACTGGTGTGCCAGTCGGTCAGTTGCTTGGCTTTGATCACCGCACTCAACAACGCCTGGGGCAGGACCACGTAACCCAGGCGCAACTCGGGCAGCAGGGTTTTCGAGAACGTCCCGACATACGCCACCACCCCATGCTGATCCATGCTTTGCAGCGAATCGGTGGGCCGGCCTTCGTAGCGAAACTCACCGTCGTAATCGTCCTCGATGATGATCGCGCCGATGGACCGGGCCTTTTCCAGCAACGCCTCGCGCCGTGCCATGCTCATGGGCATGCCCAGCGGAAACTGGTGGGATGGTGTGACATAAATAAAGCGCACACCGTCGGGGATCGAATCGACACGGATACCTTCTTCGTCCACCGGAATGCCGATCACCTGGGCCCCTTGCGCGGCAAACAGCAAGCGCGCGGGCGAATAGCCGGGGTCTTCCATCGCCACGCTGCACCCGGGCTCGATCATCACCCGTGCCAGCAGATCAAGCGCCTGCTGCGCACCGTTGCATACCACCACATCGTTGGGCCCGCATTTGACTCCGCGAGAAAACGCCACATGCCCGGCAATCGCTGAACGCAGCGCCGCCACGCCCTCCGGTTGGCTGTAGAAACCGCGCTCCTTGGCCATCTGCCGCAGCGCGTAGTGGGTGCAGCGGCGCCAGTCTTCGTGGGGGAAGGTGGCTCTATGAGTGGCGCCGCCAATGAAATCGCTGCGCAAGGTGCCCGCGAGGCTCGGATGGCGCAACGGCAGCTCAATCGCCTCCCACTTTTTCAACACCTGGCGGCTGGTCAGTTCGACGTCAGCCTGACGCGGGGTCGAGTGCGTGCGCAGGGTATTGACGAAGGTGCCGCTGCCGATCTTGCCGATCAGGTAATTTTCGTAGGTCAGGCGGGCGTAGGTGTCGGAGATGGTCTTGCGTGACAGGCCAAGCTGCTCCGCCAGCAGACGGCTGGGCGGCAACTGGGTGCCGGCGGCCAGGCGTCCGGATTCGATGCCTTCGCGCAGTTGATCGTAAAGTTGCTGCGCCAGGTCTTTGCGGCCCTGAATGACGATGTGAAGTTCCAACGCATGATTCTCGGCTGGGTAAATCACCCATTTTAGCCGCTGCCCGCACCTGTAGGAGCGAACTTGTTCGCGAGGCGATGTGCCTGACACGCCGGCGGCGCTGGTCTCGCCAACAAGTTGGCTCCTACAGGTTTTGGGTCGGAAGGCTAAATCACTTCGTCATGCAACGTTTCCGGTCCACTGCGCTCATACCCTTAAGCACTCGAGCGCACAGGACGACTGAAATCTATGACGACCCCGGACAAGCAGTACGTGGACTGGCTGGTTGAGCAATCGATGCTCAACGCCGCACAACAGCGCGCAAAACTCTATGGCGGCCAGGGCCGTCTGTGGCAGAGACCCTACGCTCAAGCCCGCCCTCGCGACGCTTCGGCCATCGCCTCGGTGTGGTTCACCGCTTACCCTGCATCGATCATCACCCGCGAAGGCGGTTCGGTGCTCGAAGCCCTTGGAGACGAAACCCTGTGGCACGCCTTGTCCGATATCGGTATCCAGGGCATCCACAACGGTCCGCTGAAAACTTCCGGCGGCCTCAAAGGCAAGCAACGCACCCCAAGTATCGACGGCAATTTCGACCGCATCAGCTTCGAAGTTGACCCGGAACTGGGCACCGACGCGCAGTTCCTGGGCCTTAGCCGCATCGCTGCCGCGCACAACGCGATCATTGTCGATGACGTGATCCCGTCCCACACCGGCAAGGGTGCGGACTTTCGACTGGCCGAAATGGCTTACGAGGAATACCCCGGCCTTTACCACATGGTAGAAATCCGAGAAGAAGACTGGTCGCTGTTGCCCGACGTCGCTCACGGTCGCGACGCCGTCAACCTGCCGCCAGCCACCGTGGACATTCTGCGGGACAAGCACTACATCGTCGGCCAGTTGCAACGGGTGATTTTCTTCGAACCTGGCGTCAAGGAAACCGACTGGAGCGCAACGCCGGTGGTGGTGGGTGTCGACGGCAAGCCGCGGCGCTGGGTCTATTTGCACTACTTCAAGGAAGGCCAGCCGTCGTTGAACTGGCTGGACCCAAGTTTCGCTGCACAACAGATGATCATTGGCGATGCTCTGCACGCTATTGACGTGATGGGCGCGCGGGTGTTGCGCCTGGATGCCAACGGCTTCCTCGGCGTCGAGCGCAAGGCCGATGGCACGGCGTGGTCCGAGAGCCATCCGCTGTCGATCACCGGCAACCAGTTGTTGGCCGGTGCCATCCGCAAGGCCGGTGGTTTCAGCTTTCAGGAACTGAACCTGACCATCGACGACATCGCCGCGATGTCCCACGGCGGCGCGGATTTGTCCTACGACTTCATCACCCGTCCGGCCTACCAGCACGCGCTGCTGACCGGGCGCACCGAGTTTCTGCGCCTGATGCTGCGTCAGGTGCATGAGTTCGGCATCGATCCAGCGTCGTTGATCCACGCGCTGCAAAACCACGATGAGCTGACCCTGGAGCTGGTGCATTTCTGGACGCTGCACGCCCACGATCAATACCTGTACATGGGCCAGACCTTCCCCGGCAACATTCTGCGCGAGCACATCCGCGAAGAGATGTACGAGCATCTGGCGGGTGAGCACGCGCCCTATAACCTCAAGTTCGTGACCAACGGCGTGTCCTGCACCACGGCGAGCATCATCACTGCCGCGCTGGGCATTCGTGATCTGGACACCATCACTGCCGAAGACGTGCTGAAAATTCAGCACATCCATTTGCTGCTGGTGATGTTCAACGCCATGCAGCCGGGTGTGTTTGCGTTGTCCGGTTGGGACTTGGTGGGCGCCTTGCCGCTGCCGGCCGAACAGGTGGCGCACCTGATGGAAGACGGCGACACCCGCTGGATCCATCGCGGCGCTTACGATCTGGTGGGGATTGACCCGGATGCAGAGTTCTCGGCCGGTGGCATGCCGCGTCCGAAGACCCTGTACGGGAGCTTGCCGGAGCAGTTGCAGCGCCCGGATTCGTTCGCCTCGCAGCTGAAGAAAATCCTTTCGGTACGCCGCGCCTACGACATCGCCGCCAGCCGCCAGATTCTGATTCCGGACGTCGAACATCCGGGCCTGCTGATCATGGTCCACGAGCTGCCAGCCGGCAAAGGCATCCAGATCACGGCGCTTAATTTCAGCTCCGAATCCATCGTCGAGACCCTGCACTTGCCAGGCATCGCGCCGGGCCCGGTGGTGGACATCATCAACGAGCGGGTGGAAGGCGATCTGACCGAAGAGGGCGAGTTCACCATTACGCTGGATGCTTACGAAGGCCTGGCCTTGCGCGTGGTGAGCATGGTCTCGCCGATGATGTAGGCCATCAGTGGTCGCGGGCTACTATCGCTGTGCTCGATAACGACCATTGATAATCGGAAATTCTGCTTTGCGCCGCGAAGGCTCAGGATGACGCCACGTCAACCCGAGCCTCTGCGGAGCACCCCGATGAATTTTCGAATCCTAGCCCTCATTACCCTTGTCGCCACGTTGGCAGGCTGTTCCGTGCCTGGCGCTCCGCAGTATTCCGGTGCGCAGATGGGCACCTTTCACGCCTCGGCCGCAACTTCCAGTGTCGCCCTGAAACACACCCAGACCGTTGGCGTGATCTTTACCGAGAACACCGTTGCCAACCTCAAGTACATGGAAAGCTACAACGCCAGCGCACAAACCGGCCTGGCTGCGAAGCTGACGGACAGCCGCATCACCGAAGCCTACGTGAATAGCTCCGATCCGGAGCTGGCGATCAACTGGTTTGCCGCCTCATTGGAAAAGCAGTTCGCGACCGTGAATTTTTACGAAAACCTGGATTCGGTATTGGCCGCGCGGCCTGACGTGATCGTGCTGCTCGACACCCGCAGCAAACTGGTGACCGAGCGCAGTTCGGACATGCAGGCAAGCATCACCGCCGAATTCTTCGACGGCGATTTCAACTACATCGGCAAGGCCCAAGGCAGAGATGCCAAATCCCTGTCGCCAATGTGGGCCCACACCAAACGTGCCCCAGAGATCGCAGCCGACATCGACCAGCAACGCGCCGTGCAGATCAACGCGTTGCAGCAGTTCGATGCTTCGCTGGAGTCGTTGATCAAGTCGGAGTCGTGATTCACCAGATGTCTCGGTGGTTCGCCCTACACAAACCCGTGGGAGCGGACCTGTCCGCGAAAGGGCCGCCTGATCCGACACACGTGTTGCGCCTGATACATCGTCTTCGCGGACAGGTTCGCTCCCTCATGGCTACCTGCTCTGTCCCGCAATCTGGGCCGAACAGAAAACCTGTAGGAGCGAACTTGTTCGCGAGAAGGTTTGCCTGACACACCGCATCGCCGGTCTCGCCAACAAGTTGGCTCCTACAGACATACTTCACCCAAATCGCACATGCTCTCGGCTCTGTTAGACTTCTGCGCCTTGATACTCAGGGGCTCCCTATGAACGATCCGGTTCGTCTTACCCAGTACAGTCACGGCGCCGGTTGTGGCTGCAAGATTTCTCCAAAAACCCTCGAAACTATCCTCGCCGGCAGCGGCGCGCAGAATCTGGACCCGCGTCTGTGGGTCGGCAATGCCTCCCGCGACGACGCTGCGGTCTACGCCATTGACGAAGAGCGCGGCGTGGTCTCTACCACCGATTTCTTCATGCCCATCGTCGACGACCCATTCGACTTCGGTCGCATCGCCGCCACCAACGCCATCAGTGACATCTACGCCATGGGCGGCGACCCGCTTATGGCCATCGCCATTCTCGGCTGGCCGGTCAACGTACTGGCCCCGGAAATCGCTCGTGAAGTGATTCGCGGCGGGCGTTCGGTGTGCGACGAAGCCGGCATCCCGCTGGCCGGTGGGCACTCCATCGACGCGCCCGAGCCAATCTTTGGGCTCGCGGTCACGGGCCTGGTGGAAAAACGCTTCATGAAGCGCAACGACACCGCCACCGTTGGCTGCAAGCTGTACCTGACCAAACCGCTGGGCATCGGCATCCTCACCACCGCCGAGAAAAAGGGCCTGTTGCGCGACGAAGACGTCGGCCTGGCTCGTGATGTGATGTGCCAGCTGAATAAGCCCGGCAGCAAGTTTTCCAGACTGGCCGGCGTCACCGCCATGACCGACGTCACCGGTTTCGGGCTGTTGGGGCATCTGGTGGAAATGGCCGATGGCAGCGGGCTTAGCGCGCGCCTGAATGCTGCGGCGGTTCCGCGGCTGGGCAGCGTTGATTTCTACATCGAGCAGGACTGCATTCCCGGCGGCACTCATCGCAATTACGACAGCTACGGCGAGCGCATCGGTGCGCTGACCGAAACGCAAAAACTGCTGCTGTGCGACCCGCAGACCAGCGGTGGTTTGCTGATCGCCGTCGAGCCCGCCGAGGACGGCGCGTTCCTGGCGATGGCTGCTGATTTGGGCTTGAACCTCTCGCCCATCGGCGAATTGATCGAGCGACAGCGACACGCGGTCGAGGTGTTCTGATGCGCGATAACAGCGCTCACTTTCGCGAGATGTTCCTTCACGACGTCCCAATGATGGACGTGCGCGCCCCGGTTGAATTCGACAAGGGCGCCTTTCCTGGCGTAGTCAATCTGCCACTGATGAACGACAGTGAGCGGCAGAAGGTCGGCACCAGCTACAAGCAGGAAGGCCAGCAGGCGGCCATCGAGCTGGGTCATCGTCTTGTGTCCGGCGAGGTCAAGCAGGCGCGCATCGAAGCTTGGGCGGATTTTGCACGTCAGCACCCGGAGGGCTTTCTGTACTGCTTCCGCGGCGGCCTGCGCTCGCAGATCACCCAGCAGTGGCTGCAGAGCGAGGCGGGCATTCAATATCCCCGCGTGATCGGCGGCTACAAGGCGCTGCGTACCTACCTGTTGGGCGTTACCGAGCAGGCGATCGCCGAGTGCGATCTGGTGCTGGTGGGCGGCATGACCGGCACCGGCAAGACCGAGGTGCTGGCGCAGCTGAACAACGCGCTGGACCTGGAAGGCCACGCCAATCATCGCGGTTCGAGCTTCGGCAAACACGCGACGCCGCAGCCGAGCCAGATCGATTTCGAAAACCGTCTGGCGGTCGACATTCTCAAAAAGCGCGCCGCGCATGTGCAGCAGTTCGTGATCGAGGACGAAGGGCGCATCGTCGGCAGTCGCGCCGTGCCCGTCGAGTTTTACCGGGCCATGCAGGAAGCGCCATTGGTGTGGCTGGAGGACAGCTTCGACAGTCGCGTCGAGCGGATTCTCAAGGATTACGTGATCGATCTGTGCGCCGAATTTATTGCCGTGCAGGGTCTGGAAACCGGCTTCAACGGTTTTGCCGAGCGCTTGCGGCAGAGTCTGTCGAGCATCGTCCGGCGTCTGGGTGGCGAGCGCTATCAACGGCTGTCGGCGATCATGGATGCCGCGCTGCAAGACCAGGAACGCAGCGGCGATGTCGATCTGCATCGCGGCTGGATCAGCGGCATGCTCAGCGAATATTACGACCCGATGTACGTGTATCAGCGCGACAGCAAGGATCCGCGTATCGAGTATTCCGGGGATCAGGCCGAGGTCGTCGAGTACTTGAAGCAACGAAGCCGCCGGGAGGTTTAGCCCGCGGCGGCTTCGTTGTGTTGGGGTGAAGGGGACTGATTTATTTATCGCGCTGTTCGATAAATAAATCTGTCCCCTTTATTTTACCTTTATTGCCGACGGTCAGAGCAGAGCAGCCCCCACGAGCCCGCTGACGATGCCGATCAGCATGGTCAGCACGCCGACCGTTACCAGCACTTTGGCGTCGAAGGATTTACGCAGCATCAGCAGTGACGGCAGGCTCACGCTCGGCAAAGTCATCAACAGCGCGATGGCGGGCGCGGTGCCTAAGCCCAAGGCCATCAGCGTCTGCACGATGGGGATTTCTGCAGCAGTGGGGATCACGAACAGCGTGCCGACGATGGCCAGCGGAATCAGCCACAACAGGCTGTTGCCCATGGCGCCGTCGACGTGGGGGAACAGCCAGACGCGAGCAGCGCCGAGGATCAACACCGCGACGATGTAAATCGGGATGGTGGTCCAGAACAGGCTCCACAGGGTCTTGCCCCAGCGAGTCAGCAGATTGCCTTCTTGCGGTGTTTCCGCATTGACCACCGCCTCAATGGCGCCCTCGGGCAACGGTTCGGCTTTGGAGATACGTTGCGCGATCAACGACACGCCGATCACCAGCACCAACCCTGCCACCAGACGCAAAGCGGTGAAGCCCCAGCCCAGCACGAAGCCCATGAACACCAGCGTCGCGGGGTTCAGCACCGGGTTGGCGATCCAGAATGCCAGCGCGGCGCCGACCGAAACGTTTTGCTTGCGCAGACCCGCGGCGACCGGCGCGGCGCAGCAGCTGCACATCATCCCGGGCAAGGCGAACAGCCCGCCGCGTACGGTTGAGCCAAGTCCTGCGCGACCGAACATGCGCAGCAGCCAGTCGCGGGGGATCAAGACCTGCAACAGCGAACCGAGGATCACCGCCAGCACGGCTGCTTTCCAAATCGCCAGGAAATACACCTGGGCGTAAGCCAGGGCGGCGGCCCATGGGTTGGCCGGATTGTCGTTGATGATCGAGGCGCCGATGCTGTGCGTATCAGCGGCGATGAACGACTTGAGGTAGTAAGGGGACCATTTGACGTAATACAGACCGATGGCGGCGATCAGCAGAAATACGACAGGTTTCCACCAGAACGACAAGCCACGGGACGGCGTGGCAAGTGGGAGACTGGACATGAGAGCGTTTCCGGGTAAGAGGCGTTAAAGCGCAATCATAGCTGCCACGAGACATGGATGCTTACAAATCAGCGGGTGCCACTCACAGCGTATTGCTGGGGCAGGCGCAAAACCCGTGGGAGCGGACCTGTCCGCGAAGGGGCCGGTGCGGGCAATGAATCTCCAGCGCCTGACGCTCAGTCTTCGCGGACAGGTCCGCTCCCACGGGTTCATATGTCACCGTTTGATGCCGCTCTTGATTCTGGCCGACGTCATCTTTTGATCGATCAGTGAAGGTCCGCCTTTGATTTCTGGCCGAAGGCCGGAGGAGTCCGGCTTGCCGACGATCTGCCGGGCACCGGCAGCAAACGCTGCGCACTCTGTGCATCAGGTATGACGGCGGCGCCTGGTTTCAGGACGGCTACGGTCGGACGCGACCCCGGACCAATCGCCTGCAAGCAAGGCTCCTACGCCTTCGGCAGAAGCGGGCCTCATCCACCCTTTGATCGTCGCCCCAGCGTGGAAGGGCTACCCCGCGCAGTGAGCGATCATATTCCTGAGATCAGGCGCAAAACCCGTGGGAGCGGACCTGTCCGCGAAGGGGCCGGTGCGGGCAATGAATCTCCAGCGCCTGACGCTCAGTCTTCGCGGACAGGTCCGCTCCCACGGGTTCATATGTCACCGTTTGATGCCGCTCTTGATTCTGGCCGACGTCATCTTTTGATCGATCAGTGAAGGTCCGCCTTTGATTTCTGGCCGAAGGCCGGAGGAGTCCGGCTTGCCGACGATCTGCCGGGCACCGGCAGCAAACGCTGCGCACTCTGTGCATCAGGTATGACGGCGGCGCCTGGTTTCAGGACGGCTACGGTCGGACGCGACCCCGGACCAATCGCCTGCAAGCAAGGCTCCTACGCCTTCGGCAGAAGCGGGCCTCATCCACCCTTTGATCGTCGCCCCAGCGTGGAAGGGCTACCCCGCGCAGTGAGCGATCATATTCCTGAGATCAGGCGCAAAACCCGTGGGAGCGGACCTGTCCGCGAAGGGGCCGGTGCAGGCAATGAATCTCCAGCGCCTGACGCTCAGTCTTCGCGGACAGGTCCGCTCTCACGGGTTACATACGTCTTCAGCTGATCGATTGATCGTCCCCACGCTCTGCGTGGGGATGCATCGTTTGACGCTCCGCGTCAGCTTTGCGCGACGCGGAGCGTCCGGGGCGGCATTACCACGCGGAGCGTGGGAACGATCAACACCCCATCATTCGATCGTAAACGATCAATGAAACGCCAACCCCGAGGACTTCAACAATTCCTGGGTGTACGCCTGCTGCGGGTTGGCGAAGATGTCGCGGGAGGCGCCTTGCTCGACCACTTTGCCGTCCTTGATCACGATCAGGTCGTGGGCCAGGGCGTGCACCACCGCCAGGTCATGGCTGATGAACAGATAGGTCAATCCATGGCGGATTTGCAGGTCACGCAGCAACGCGACGATCTGTTTCTGCACCGTGCGGTCCAGGGCCGAGGTGGGTTCGTCGAGCAGGATCAGTTCCGGCTCCAGCACCAACGCACGGGCGATGGAGATGCGTTGGCGCTGCCCGCCGGAAAACTCATGGGGATACCGATGCCGCCACTCCGGATCAAGCCCCACTTCCCCCATTACCCGAATCACCATCTGCTCACGCTCTTTCGGCGTACCAACGCGGTGAGTGAGCAAACCCTCGGCGATGATCTGCTCCACGGTCATCCTCGGGCTCAAACTGCCAAACGGGTCCTGAAACACGATCTGCATCTGCCGGCGCAGCGGGCGCATCAAATTCTGGCTGCGCAGACTCAATTCCTTGTTGCCGAAGCGGATACTGCCCTCGGAATCGATCAGCCGCAAAATGGCCTGGCCCAGGGTCGATTTTCCCGAGCCCGACTCTCCGACAATCCCCAGCGTCTTGCCCTTCATCAGCTCGAAGCTGACGCCATCCACCGCTTTCACATAGCGCTTCTCACGACTGAAGAGAGCCTTGGGCAGGGGAAACCAGACCTTGAGCGCATCCACCGACAGCAGCGTTTGCGGGTGCAGACTCGGCACCGGTTCGCCATCGGGTTCGGCGTTGATCAGCAGCCGGCTGTATTCATGCTGCGGGTTGGCGAACAGCGCTTGGCACTCCGCCTGTTCGACGATTTCCCCGGCGCGCATCACGCACACCCGCTGGGCAATTCGCCGCACCAGATTCAGGTCGTGGCTGATCAACAGCAAGGACATGCCCAGCCGTGCTTGCAACGATTTGAGCAGCTCAAGAATCTTCACCTGCACGGTCACGTCCAGCGCTGTGGTGGGTTCGTCGGCGATCAGCAAATCCGGCTCGTTGGCCAGCGCCATGGCGATCATCACCCGTTGCCTTTGACCGCCCGACAGCTGATGCGGGTAGGCATTCAAGCGCAGCAGCGGGTTGTGAATTCCCACCAGCTCCAGCAGCTCAAGCGTTCGGGCCCGTGCGGCGCGGCCCTTCAGGCCCTTGTGCATGGCGAGGATTTCGCTGATCTGCTTTTCCACGGTGTGCAGCGGATTGAGCGAGGTCATCGGTTCCTGAAAGATCATCGCGATGCGGTTGCCGCGCAAGCTGCGCAATTGCTTGTCGCTGGCATGCACCAGGTCCAGGCCGTTGTAGCAAATGCTGCCGGTGGTGCTCACCGATTTGCCGGGCAGCAGGCGCAGGATCGAATGCGCAGTCACCGATTTGCCAGAGCCGGACTCGCCCACCAGCGCCAGGCATTCGCCGCGTTGAATGTTCAGGTTGATGCCGTGCACCACTTCCGCGCCGTTGAACGCGACGCGCAGGTCGCGAATTTCGATGAGGGTGTCAGTCTTGTCAGCATGTGGCATGTCAGCTCCTTGGATCGAACGCGTCGCGGCAGGCTTCGCCGATGAACACCAGCAGCGAGAGAATCAACGCCAGCGCAAAGAACGCCGTCAACCCCAGCCACGGCGCCTGCAGATTGCGTTTGGCCTGGCCGATCAATTCGCCCAGGGACGCGCTGCCCGCCGGCATGCCGAAGCCAAGAAAATCCAGCGCGGTCAGGGTCGAAATCGCCCCGGTGACAATGAACGGCAGGTAGGTGAGGGTGCTGGTCATGGCGTTGGGCAGAATGTGCCGGATCATCAGCGCGCCATCGGTCAGGCCCAAAGCGCGGGCGGCTTTGACGTACTCCAGATTGCGCCCCCGCAGAAACTCCGCGCGCACCACGTCCACCAGGGCCAGCCACGAGAACAGCGCCATGATCCCCAGCAACCACCAGAAACTTGGTGCGACAAACCCCGACAGAATGATCAGCAGATACAGCACCGGCAGCCCGGACCAGATTTCCAGCACGCGCTGCCCGATCAAGTCCGCCATACCTCCATAAAAGCCCTGAATCGCCCCGGCGAATACGCCGATCACCGTGCTGATAACGGTCAGCAACAGCGCGAACAGAATCGATATCCGTGCACCGAACAACACCCGCGCCGTCACGTCACGCGCCTGATCGTCGGTGCCCAGCCAATTCTGGGCGCTGGGCGGGCTGGGGGAGGGCTGCTTGAGTTCGTAGTTGATGGTCTCGGCCGAAAAAGGGATCGGCGGGAACAGCATCCAGCCGCCCTTGTCGGCGATCAGCTTGCGCACGTAATCGCTGGAATAGTCCGGCTCGAACGGCAGTTCGCCGCCGAAATCAGTCTCCAGGTATTGATGCAGCGTCGGGTAATACAACTTGCCGTCCAGACGGATGAGCAGAGGTTTGTCGTTGGCGATCAGCTCGCCGCATAGGCACACCGCAAGCAGCGCAATGAACAGCCACAAGGACCACCAGCCACGTCGATTAGCCTTGAAGCGCGCCAGACGTTGTCTGCTTTGGGGAGAGAACTCAAACATCAGGCGCTCCTCGCCGAAAAGTCGATGCGCGGGTCGATCAGCGTGTAGGTCAGATCGCCCACCAGCTTGATCAGCAAGCCGAACAGGGTGAACAGGAAGAGGGCGCCGAACACAACCGGGTAATCCCGAGATACAGCGGCTTCGTAGCTCATGCGCCCGAGGCCATCGAGGCCGAAGATGGTTTCGATCAACAGCGAGCCGGCGAAGAACACATCGATCAGCGCCTGGGGGATGCCCGCGACCACCAGCAGCATGGCGTTGCGAAACACGTGGCCGTACAACACGCGGGTTTCGCTCAAGCCCTTGGCCCGCGCGGTGACCACGTACTGGCGGCTGATCTCGTTGAGAAAGCTGTTTTTGGTGAGGATGGTCAGGGTGGCGAAACCGCCGATCACCAACGCGCTGACCGGCAGCACCAGATGCCATAGATAGTCACGCACCTTGCCGAACGCGGAGAGGGTTTCGTAGTTATCCGACACCAGTCCCTGGGCCGGGAACCAGCTCAGGTAGCTGCCGCCGGAGAACACCACGATCAGCAAAATCGCGAACAAAAACGCCGGCGTGGCGTAGCCGATGATCACCAGCGTGCTGGTCCACACATCGAACGCGCTGCCGTGGCGAATGGCTTTGCGAATGCCCAGCGGGATCGAGATCAGGTAAGTGATCAGCGTCGCCCACAGGCCCAATGACAACGAGGTGGGCAGCTTTTGCAGGATCAGGTCAGTGACCGAAGCGCCGCGAAAGAAGCTGTTGCCGAAGTCCAGCTGCGCATAGTTTTTCAGCATCAGCCAAAGACGTTCATGCAGCGGTTTGTCGAAGCCGTAGTGCTTTTTGATTTCTTCGACCAGCGCCGGGTCCAGGCCACGGCTGCTGCGGCTGCTGGTTCCGGTAGACGCGACTTCGCCGCCACCACCGCCCACGCCGGTAGGGCTGAAGCCTTGAATGCGGGCGATGGCTTGCTCCACCGGACCGCCGGGCGCGGCCTGCACGATGAGGAAGTTGACCACCAGAATGCACAGCAGCGTCGGAATGATCAGCAACAAACGACGGATCAGATAGGCCAGCATTCAGTGAGCCTCCGACGCGGGTTTGGGGTTTTTCTGTTGCGCGGCCAGCAGCGCGGCCATTTGCTCGTTGGTCAGCGCGGTCGGGCTGACTTCCCACCAGCTTTCCAGACCCACGTCGTAGGTCGGGCCGACTGTCGGCATGCCGAAGCGGTTGGCGTACACCAGCGGTGTGCCTTGGGAGAAGTAGTGCGGAATCATGTAGAAATTCCACAGCAGCACCCGGTCCAGAGCGCGGGCATAGCGGACCATTTCATCGCGGCTGTTGGTGGCCACCAAGCCGTCGATCAACCGATCCACCACCGGATTGCGCAGAACCAGGGTGTTGGAGCTGCCGATCTGGGTGGCGCTTTGCGAGCCATACAGGTTGTACAGTTCGCGGCCCGGAGAAATGATCGGGTTACCGTTGTTGGGGAACTGGGTGACGATCATGTCGTAGTCCCGGGCGTTGAGCCGGTTCTGGTATTGCGCCGAATCCACACGCCGGTAATCCAGGGTGATGCCGATCTGTGCCAGCACCCGTTTGTAGGGCAATACCAGCCGATCAAAACCGCCCTGACCGTCGAGAAACGAGAATTCCATCGGTTCGCCTGCAGCGTTCACCAGCCGGTTGTTTTTCGGGTGCCAGCCGGCTTCGGCGAACAGCTTCAGCGCCTGTTTCTGCTTGTCACGGATGTAACCACTGCCATCGGTTGTCGGCGCTTTCCATACCTGAGTGAACACCTCGTCCGGCACCTGTCCGCGCAGGGGCTCGAGGATTTTCAGTTCTTCAGCGTCAGGCGGCTCAGTGGCAGCCATGTCGCTTTTTGGCCAGTAGCTTTGCTCGCGCACGTAGAAGTTGCGCATGATCTGGTTATTGATCCATTCGAAATCCCAGAGCATCGCCAGCGCTTCGCGCACCTTACGGTCCTTGAACACCGGTTTGTCGAGATTGAATCCAAAGCCCTGAGCAGCTACCGGACGGTTCTTCGCCACGATGTGCTTTTGCAAACGCCCGTCGTCGATGGCCGGGCCCGAATAGCCCACCACATAACCGGACGACGAGAACTCGCGGTTGTAATCGAATGAACCGGACTGGATCAGCTGCCGTGCCACTTCAACATCGCCATAGAAGTTCACGGTCAGTGTGTCGAAGTTATAAAGCCCGCGACTGACCGGCAGATCCTTGGCCCACCAGTCCTTGACCCGCTCGAAAGACACGCTGCGTCCGGCATCGACTTTCGACACGCGATAAGGCCCGCTGCCAAGGGGTGGCTCGAAACCGCCGCCGTTGGACAGGTCGCGGGTCTTCCACCAGTGCTCTGGCAGGATGCGCATGCTGGCGATGTCCAGTGCCAGCGTGCGGTTGAGGTTGTTCTTGAAGTTGAAGCGAATCTGCCCCGGCCCCTCGACCACCACGTCTTGCACGTCGGCATACAGCGGTCGGTAGCTGAAGCTGGCTTTGGTGGTCATCAGCTCGAAGGTGTAACGCACGTCTTCGGCGGTGATGGGGCTGCCGTCATCGAAACGCGCCTTGGGGTTCAGATAAAAACGCACCCACAGATTGTCGGGGTCGCGCTCGATCTTTTCCGCCACCAGGCCGTAGACCGTATACGGCTCGTCCAGCGAGCGGTAGGCCAGTGGCGAGTAAACCCAAGTGTCGATCTGGGACACATTGATGCCCTGATCCGCGTAGGGCATCAGGTAATTGAACTGGCCGATTTCCTCGGAGGAACGGCTCAACGACCCGCCCTTGGGCGCGTCGGGATTGACGTAGTCAAAATGCTTGAAGCCATCGGGATACTTCGGTGCTTCGCCATAAACGGTCAACGCATGACCGGGCGCCGCAAGACAAAACTGAGAGACACACGCCACCACAGTGCCCAGCAACAGGCGCCGCAGTGATAGGGAAAAACGACACATGATCGGACCATCCTCGGTTTGCAGTTCGACACACTTGAAGCCTTCAAAACCCTGCGATGAAAAAAGCCCCCCGGCCGGGGAAAGGTGGACGAGACCTTGTGCCGGGGGCGCGAATTCGCAGAAAGACCGAGGCGCGCCGGAGTGGTGCGCGCCTCGGGTACGGCTTAGAAGTGGTAAGTGGCGCGTGCGAACAACGTGCGACCCATGGCTTCGGCGTAACGCGGGTCATAACCGGTCTGGAAGTTGTCGGTCTGGATGCTGAACGGTGGGTTGCGGTCGAACATGTTTTTCACGCCCGCATCCAGGTCCAGGGTCTTGTCGAAGGTGTAGCCCGCCGACATGTCCCACAGTGCATAGGACGCGACGCGACGAGTGCTGCCGTCGTCATAGGAGGTGTCGTTGTAACCGGTGGTGAACCGGTTGGTCAGCGACGCACGATAAGCCCCCAGGTTCCAGGTGCCGACCAGGTTGTGCTTCCAGCGCGCGGCAACCCCAAGGCTGCTTTGCAGGTCGCCGACCTTGTCGATGTACACGCCATCGATGGCTTCCTGATAGTCATAACGATCGGTGTAAGTGCCCTGCAGGTTCAGACCGAACTGGCCGATCGGCGTGTTCGGGAAGCGATAGTCCAGCGTGACGTCGACACCGTTGGTTTTGACTTTGCCCAGGTTGGCAAGGCCGGTGTTGATGTGGTCGATGGAGCCGTCTGCGCCACGCACGATGCGGTCGGCGTACAGATCCGGGTTAGCGAAGATAGAGGCTTCCGGGAATTCGGCGATCTGATCGGAGATCTTGATCCACCAGAAATCCAGACCTACCGACAAATCACGGATGGGCTGAAACACGAAACCAATCGTCTTGTTGCGTGCCTGCTCCGGCGACAGATCATGGTTGCCGCCCGTGCGGTTGTTGAACTGCAGACCGCAGTCGCGCGCAGCGTTGCCGCCCGGTTGAGCAGTGCCGCCAGTACACAGAGTTGGGTCGTTGTAGCTGCCGGTGGTGAACGTGGTGTAGTTGGGGTTGTTCAGCTCATACAAGGACGGTGCACGGAACCCTTCGCTGTAAGAACCACGCACCACCAACTCTTTGATGGGCTGGTAGCGGAACGAGTATTTCGGGTTGGTGGTACTGCCGAAGTCGCTGAATTTGTCGTGACGCACAGCGGCCGACAGCTCCAGGTTGTCCAGTACCGGCACGGTCAATTCGGCGTATTCGGCGCGAATGCTGCGATCACCGGCCACGGTTGCACTCGGGTCGACGCCCAGGCTTTGCAGGTCGCCGGCGAAGTCTTCGATGGTCTGGTGGAATTTCTCCTTACGGTACTCGCCGCCGATGGCCAGGCCCGATTGACCGCCGCCGAACCAGTCGCCGATTTCCCGGCTGACACGACCGTCCAGTGCAGTGACGCGACCCACGGCGGTGGAGTAGATGCCGTGGTAGAGGTTGTCGTTGATGTACTGCTGGCCGGCGGCGCTTTGCGGGCCGAACGGGTTGAGCAGTCCACTGGCAATGCCCGCGCCCAATGCACGGTCACTGGCATAACCGCCGGTGGCGGCGTTGGTGACTTTGCTCTGGTTATAGGATGCGCCAACGTCGTAATCCCAGCCCACTGCAGTGCCGGTGAAATTCAGCAACAGACGTTGCGCGGTGTTGGCGTCCTTGGAAGAACGGTCGCCCGCGGCGGTTTCACGCCAGCTGGTGTCCACCGGTTGGTTCGGGTCCAGGGTGAAGTTTTCCGGCAGCGGGGTGATGCCGTTGCCCGGGAAGTAAGGCGAATCGGGATTGACTTGAATACCGGTGTAAGGCGCCGGTGCCACGGTGGTGGCGTTGTTGTTGCGGGCCCAGAAGTATTCGAGGCTGACGTTATGGTCCTCGGCGATCTTGCCGGTGGCCTTGCCGAAGAATGAGGTCTTTTCGGTCTGCGGGATCAGGTCGATGGAGTTGCGGGTATCGTACCGGCAGTTGGCCTGTCCAGCGGAGTTAGGGTGCAGGTTGGCGCCGGCGCAGGCAGCGCCCAGCGGGTTGGTGCTGGGGCTGTCGCCCTGGGTGTAGTTGGATGGGAAAGCCGTACCCGAAGTGGCATCCAGCCCGCGGTTGGGTTGGTAGCTCTTGGCGAAGGTGCGGTCGTTGGCATCCAGGTTTTGCTGTTTGGCGTAGTTGAAAACGCCCATGACATTGAAGCGGTCTTCTTCCAGGTCACCGAAGCCCCAGCTGCCGCTCATGTCTTTGCTGCCGCCACCGCCGCTGGCGTCGGGCATTTCGCCGCCCAGGGACAACGAGCCGTCGGTGAGGGATTTTTTGGTGATGAAGTTGATCACGCCGCCGATCGCGTCAGTACCGTACAGGGCCGAGGCGCCGTCGCGCAGGATTTCCACGCGGTCAATGGCCGCGAACGGGATGGTGTTCAGATCGACCGCGCCGCCCTGCGAGTGGGTGCCCGACATCGAGTTGTTGGCCAGTCGACGGCCGTTGAGCAGGATCAGCGTCTTGTTGGCGCCGATGCCGCGCAAGTCGGCGAACGAGGCACCACCGGTGGCGCTGCCGACCGAGCCCGACGCGTTATCCAGCGAGTTACTGGCGGTGATCCGCGAAATGATTTCTGCGGTGGTGCTCACACCCTGTTTGCGCAGGTCATCGGCGCGCAGCACGGTGATAGGCACGGCAGTTTCCGCATCGACCCGGCGAATCGCCGAACCGGTCACTTCCACCCGTTTGAGTTGGGTAGTGGCCGGGGCCGCAGCGGCAGCTGGCACAGCGACTTCATTGGCGGGTGCCGCATCACTGCCCGAGCTATCGGTGCTTTCGGCGGCGTGGGCGGAGCTCATGCCCACAGCCAGCGCACAGATCAATGCGCGTGGATGACGGGCTACGGCCAGAACGAGTGGCTTGAGGGTAGATCCAGGAAAACTCATCAGCATGGTAATTTCCGACTTATTCCAGATGTTATTGAAATGGCCTTGTGAGCCGTCGTTGCTCCGACGCGGGTGTGGCGGTCGGGAAATCCACATTTTTCAAGCAAGCCGCTCCCCTCCGAGGTAAAAACCACGGTCGGCTGGTACATCAGGAGTTGCGTATCAGGGCCGACGAAAGTGCGGCCCTTATTTCAAGGCGGCGACATCACTTGGAGGTCATCACTGAAATTTTGGTAATGCCCGAGCGCTCGATGGACGCCATGGCCTTGGCCACCTGGCCATAGTTCACGTTGGTGTCGGCCTGCAGTTGCACGCGCACCTCCGGGTCCTTGGCCTTGACGTCCTTGAGGCTGATCTCCAGCGACTCGGGTGCGACTTCGCTTTTGGCCAGATAGAACTTGCCGTCCTGATCAACGCTGACCACTACCGGGTCTTTCTTGTCGGCAGCAGCGACGGCGTCGGTCTTGGGCAGGTTGACCTTGATCGCGTTGGTCATCAGCGGCGCGGTGACGATGAACACCACCAGCAGCACGAGCATCACGTCTACCAGCGGCGTGACGTTCATTTCACTCATCACCTCATCGCTGTCTTGTGTGGAAAAGGACATTAGCTGGCCTCCCGCACGGCCTGGGCGTGCTTGCTGGCAATCGGCTGGCGATTGACTGAGAAGGCGCTGCGCTGGGCGAGGGCGTCGAAGTCGTGGGCGAAATCATCCATGTCGGCCACGGCCAGTTTCAGACGGCGCAGGAAGAAGTTGTAAATCAGCACCGCAGGCACTGCGACGGCGATGCCGACACCGGTGGCGATCAGCGCGTGACCGATAGGCCCTGCGACAGTTTCAAGGCTGGCTGAACCGCTCTCGCCGATGCTGCGCAATGCTTCCATGATCCCCCAGACGGTCCCGAACAACCCAATGAACGGCGCGGTGCTGCCGATACTGGCGAGGATGGCTTGGCCGGCTTCCAACGAGCGACGCTCTTTCTGGATCTGCTGGCGCAAGTTGCGCTCTAGGCGGTCGGAGCGGTTGATGGTGTGGGCCAGTTGCTGGGTGGTGCGCGGGCTGTCATCGACGGTCATGGCTTCAAAGCCGCTGTTGGCGATGCGTGCCAGGGAACCTGGATATTGCGTGGAGTGCTCGGCAGCAGTGAGCAAGTCCGGCGCGGCCCAGAAGGCTTTGGTGAACTGCCGGTTCTGGGTTTTGAGTTTCAGGTATTGCGCGGACTTGATCAGCAACAGGCCCCAGCTCAACACTGAGAACAGCACCAGTGCCCACAGCACGCCAGGGACAATCATGGAAGAGAGCGATTCGTTCATGGTTTACACCTCACCAGCTATATAAAGGTTGTCGTTTGCTTGCTGCCGTTATTCCGGCAACTTGAAATCAATGGTTTGTGTCGCGAAGCCTTCAATCGGGGTGTCGCCACGCTTGGCCGGAATAAACTTCCAGTTGCGCACTGTTTCCACGGCGGCATCGTCCAGCACTTGCTTGCCGCTGGATTTGGTCACCTCGACAGTGCCGGCGCGGCCATTGGGCAGCACCTTGATGCGCAGGATCACGCGGCCTTCCAGTCCTTTGCGCAACGCCGCACCGGGGTATTCCGGTGGCGGGTTGCCCAGGCTGGCCAGTCCCGAGATTGCCGCTGATTCCTTGACCGGTGCGGCAGGCGCTGGCGGTGCCGCAGGGGCGGGCGTCGGCGCGGGTGCAGGCGGAGCAGGATTAGGCGGGGCCGGTGGAGTCGGCGGCGCGGGCGGCGTCGGCTTTTTCACTGGCTTGGGCTTCTCGACAGGCTTGGGTTTCTCAACCTTGGGCTTTTCGATCGGCTTGTCCGGTGGCTTGATCGCGTCCGGATCTTCCACGGGCGTCTCGGGCTCAGGTGGCGGTGGCGGCGGAGGAGGCGGCGGAGGAGGAGGTGGCGGTGGTTCCGGGGCTGGCGGCGTCGGGCTGGTCAGCTCGACCGTCATTTCCGGCACTTGCGGGGCAACTTCCGGTATTTCGGCTTTTGCAGTTTGCATGTACCACCAGATCGCGCCGTGAATAAGTACGGAAGCGGCAATCAGTATCAACACCTGCGGCTTGTTAAGTCCGCCGGGTCGAGAGGTGTTCTCTTTGAAAGGAATGCCCTGCCACGCCCTGGAAAGTTCCTCAGGCGATGGGTCGGGTATGGCTTTCATCTTTACCGCATCATTCATTAAAGCTCCCTCGGGTAGTTGAAGGGCAATAAGGTTCCGTTCAAACATTTCGTGAATGTTCGATTGCGTGGGGCTTGCACTTTCATAAGGCGCAAAACACCCGTGAGCGGACAGCGAAGTGTCAGCCCTTTATCGGAAGTTAACTCACAGTTATGGCTATGGAGACGACATCACTATTCCCTGATTCTTGTTATGTACATTGATGTACAGCTTTGTTCCTGTATCGGTACATAGCAACCGGTGTGCCAGCAACGCTTGTGTTAGAGCCTTCATCGCTATGGCGACTGGCAAATGTCGCATTCCTGTACCTTTTTTTCGAATCGGTCCTAAAACCCGCTCTGGACGTATGTGAACCATTGAAACCAATGCAAAATATCGGGTCGAGCTAATCCATTAAGCCTGTTTGCGAACTTCGCAATTGCCCATTAATTATGGTCTTACACTGCCTCGCACCAAACTTGGCATGGCAGTGTTGAATTGGTGCGTGTGTCTTTTAACTGTGCATGATTGGAGCGCTCTCTATATGTATCTGCCGTGACTGGTAAGTCAGAGTTCAATCGGATCATTTTTTCAAGGCGAGCAACTTCGTTAGCCCTCAAATGAGGGCCATTGGATGCTAGTGCAACTTCTGTATGGATATGTCGCGCTTTTAGAAGTGCGCTTTAATAGTTCGTGAGTGACTTCCACTGTTTATGCAAGAGCAGTCAACCGCCCAAATGCGCGGCACCGAAATAAAAATATGAGTAAACGACGGACGTGAGTTCGCGTTTGATCAATGGCTGTCGACCTTCAAAAAATCAAAAAAACAAAAATCAGGCAGTGCTGCCTGGGGAGGGTGACGACGGTTGTCGGCTGAAGGCGGTGTTGGCGTAATCAGACGCCGATGCATACGAGCGGAGCGAGGCGGGGATGGAGCGGGACAACGGGGCGCTGTGGTTTTGGGCTAATTGATGCACGTAACGAATTCCTTATCGTTGGACGCTGGCTTATGGTCGCGTCCTGCACTGTTATGGACAGTGTGCTGTCCGTTTGTTTACACGTTGGTGCAGGGTGAGCACTCAAGTGCGTAGTACTACGCGGTTTCACTGGGGTTGCCGTGTTCACCTTGTGGTACTCACGTTCCATAAGAAAGAAATGTGCCAAAAACATGTCTTTTTGTAACAAATTTTATATGCCTTTCATTTGACGCTGTCTGACCCGGCCTACAATGCCCCCATCAGCCCGCACCCAAGAGAGCTTTCCATGACAACGCTTTTCCCCGATAGCCCCGGTTATCGTGCCCTGCGTGAAGGTTTCCAGTCTGCGGCTCGGACGGCCGGCGCTCAGATGACCGAATACCTGCATCCACTCACTGGCCCGTTTGGCGAGGCGTTGTACACCGACGTCGCCTGGCTCGGTGCGCCCAACGCCAAACGTGTATTGGTTGCCCTGAGTGGCACGCATGGCGTCGAGGGCTATTACGGATCGGATTGCCAGACCCGCTGGCTACAGACGTTCAACGACCGCTCTTTGCCAGACGATGTGGCGATCCTGATGATTCATCTGATCAACCCGTGGGGCACGGCGTGGATGCGTCGGGTGAATGAGGACAACCTGGACCAGAACCGCAACTACCTGGACTTCAGCAAGCCGCTGCCAAACAACGCTGCTTATCGATCAGTCCACGACATCTATAGCTGCACGCAATTACAGGGCCCTGAACGCGAGCGAGCCGATGCACGGTTCAATCAGCAGATCGCGCAGCAGGGCTGGGCCGGGCTGATGTCGGTGGTGGAAGCGGGGCAGTATGAGTACCCCGACGGCCTGTTCTACGGTGGCAACGCGCCGAGCTGGTCGAACCTGACCCTGCGCCGGATCATCGCCACCCATTTGAAAGATGCTGATGTGGTGACCTGTTTCGACCTGCACACAGGGGCCGGTGATTACGGGCATCCGATGCTGATGAGCATCGTCGAATCGGCCTATCCGGCGCTGGGCGATGCTCAGGCTCTGTTCGGGCCCTGGCTATTCACACTGGTGACCGGGGCCAACCAGATCAGTGAAACCGGCGTGTCGGCGACCTCCACCGGCTATACCTCGCAGATGCTGGTGGACGCTTTGCCACAGGTGCACTTGATGCCGTTCGTGATCGAGTGCGGCACCTATCCAGGCGCCGCCGTGCATGGCCACTTGCGCGACGATCATTGGCTGCACCTGCATGGCGATCCGCTCGATGCGGTGGGTCAGCGCATCAAGCGCGGACTGTTGGAGCAGTTCTACCCCGCAGATCCGGATTGGCAGGAAATCGTCTGGGTACGGACTCGGCAGATCTGGGAGCGCGCACTGGTAGCGTTGCCGGGAATCAATCGGCGTTGATACCTAGCGAATCAGTTGCCCGGTCAGGTGTGGCAGCAACTGTTCGCAAGGGGTTTCAAGCTTCATCGTCAGCAGATCATCGGCGCGGGTCTTGCCGATGTTGATGGCGATGATCGGCTTGCCCTGATCCACCGTGGTGCGGCACAAGCGGAAGGCCGAGTACGCCATCAATGACGAGCCAATCACCAGCAAGCCATCGGCCTGTTCAACGCGCGCCATGGCCTTGGCAGCAGTGGGTGGCGCGACGTTTTCACCGAAAAACACCACGTCGGGTTTCATCCGCTCGCCGCCACAGTGGGGGCAGTGCGGGACTTGAAAGCGCGCCTCGAAGGACTCGTCCAGCAACGTGTCGCCGTCCGGTGCCTGGGTAGCATCGACGCCTGCCAGATAGGGGTTCTGCGCTTCGAGGCTCAGTTGAATAACGTCGCGTTCGGTGCGTTGACGGCAATCCAGGCACACCACCCAATGCAGGCTGCCGTGCAGTTCTACGACATCATGACTGCCTGCCTGATCGTGCAAGGTGTCGACGTTCTGGGTGATGACGCCAGTGATGATGCCGTGGGTTTGCAGCGTGGCCAGGGCTTGGTGAGCGGCATTGGGGCGCGCGATGCGAACCCGCGGCCAGCCGAGCATCGCCCGCGCCCAGTAACGGCGGCGCGCTTCGGGCGCGTTGAGGAATTCCTGAAACATCATTGGCTGGCGTCCCCGCCTGACACCCTCGCTGTCGCGATAATCCGGGATGCCAGACGACGTACTGATGCCCGCGCCGGTGAGCACCACCAGGGATTTGCTGTGCATCAGGTTTAGCAGCGTGTCGAAGTGGGCGTCGGCGGGCATGTGTGGGGTTCCCCTGATGATCGGGTGGTGGAGCAGACGGATGTATTCGATTCAAAGACCGCTCGCGAATGAATTCGCTCCTACAGAATTTCGGTAACCGCTCCCATGCGGGGCATGACGATTAATCAAAACCGCGCCAGATACCCGTCCACCAACTCAATCAACCGCTCACGCCCGAAACTCTTGCCGTGACCGCCATGCACCACGCTGACCGGCAGTTGGCGCAGGCGCTGCATCGTGCGCACGTAGTCGTCAAGACTGGAGTGGGCGAAGTTGTCGATCAGCTCGCCGTCATAAATCGCGTCCCCCGAGAACAGCGTTTGTGTCGACGCTTCCCACAAGCCAATGCTGCCAGGTGAGTGGCCGGGCAGATGCAGCACTTCAAAGTGGCGATTGCCCAAGTCAACCACATCGCCTTCTTCCAGCGTCCGAGTCACGGTGGCGGCCTTGATGCGCCAGGTGTCCAGGTCGTAATCGGGCGAGGGCAGGGCGCTGATGATCGGGCCGAAATGTTGATCGCTCAGGGCGGGCAGGGTGTAGTCGTTGGGATCAAAACCGGGTTCCACCAGCGTGAAGTAACCGTCGGCGCTACGCAGCCCGTCGGCTTCAGCGCTATGCACCAGGCATTCGTCGAACTCGTGATGACAGCCGATATGGTCCAGGTGCACATGGGTCGCCAACGCACTGACCCGCTGCCCAAATAGATTTTTTGCCGCATCGCGCAGGCTGCAGATGCCCATGCCGGTGTCCACCACAAGGTCCTGATCGCGCCCGCGAATGTGCCAGATGTTGCAGCGCAGCCATGGCGTCACGTGGGGTTCGTCGATCAGCGTGATGGCGTCATCGATCTTGTGCAGCGAATACCACTGGTCGGCGACTTTTCTGAGCATGAGGACGAACCTGGGGCGAGGAGGGCGTTGCCCAGACTGTCACGAAGCACGCCGATTTGAAAAGGGAGTCGGTCGGCCGAAAAATCAGTAATATGGCGAAACATCGGGACAGGCCAACGCCTGAATCGAGCCTTCAAGACCATATTGTTGATATGTCAGCCGCCGCTCACGCCGGTCGCGCTAGCCAAGAATTAGAGGGTGTCATGGGTAACGAGAGCATCAATTGGGACAAGCTGGGTTTCGACTACATCAAAACCGACAAGCGCTATGTGTCGCACTGGATTGATGGCGACTGGCAAAAAGGCGAGCTGACCGAAGACAACGTGCTGCACATCAGCGAAGGCTCCACGGCGCTGCATTACGGTCAGCAGTGTTTCGAAGGCATGAAGGCCTATCGCTGCAAGGACGGCTCGATCAACCTGTTCCGCCCGGACCAGAACGCCGCCCGCATGCAACGCAGCTGCAACCGCCTGTTGATGCCCAACGTGCCGACCGAGATGTTCATCGAAGCCTGCAAGGACGTGGTCCGCGCCAACGAGCGCTTCATCCCGCCGTACGGCACCGGCGGCGCGCTCTATCTGCGTCCGTTCGTGATCGGCGTCGGCGACAATATCGGCGTGCGCACCGCGCCTGAGTTCATCTTCTCGGTGTTCTGCATCCCAGTCGGTCCTTACTTCAAGGGCGGCCTGACCCCGCACAACTTCCTGATCTCCAGCTACGACCGCGCAGCCCCGCAGGGCACCGGCGCGGCCAAGGTCGGTGGCAACTACGCCGCCAGCCTGATGCCGGGCGTCGATGCCAAGAAGCGCGGGTTCGCCGATTGCATCTACCTCGATCCGCTGACCCATTCGAAAATCGAAGAAGTCGGTTCGGCCAACTTCTTCGGCATCACCCATGACGACGAATTCATCACCCCGAAATCGCCGTCCGTGCTGCCGGGCATCACGCGCCTGTCGTTGATCGAACTGGCCTCCAGCCGACTGGGCCTGAAAGTCACCGAAGGCGATGTGCTGATCGATGAGCTGGACAAGTTCAAGGAAGCCGGCGCCTGTGGCACCGCTGCCGTGATCACGCCAATCGGCGGCATCAGCTACAAAGACAAGCTGCATGTATTCCACAGCGAAACCGACGTGGGTCCTGTGACCAAGCGTTTGTACGCTGAACTCACCGGCGTGCAGACCGGTGATCTGGAAGGGCCGGCCGGCTGGATCGTCAAGGTCTGAATCTGATCTGATCCCATCGCCGCGCAATAAAAAACCACCGCCTTTAGGGCGGTGGTTTTGTTTGTGGGTCAGGGAAAAGGTGCTGGGCGCCATCTTGGACTAAGGTTGAAGCGGGCGCCGCAAACCGAACACGGCACCGGCCACCTTCCCGCCGTCAGAAGAATAAGGATGCGTTATGTGGGCAGCACACCTTCCCGACACCGATCCGCTTGAGCGTTCTCCCCTGCGTCATTCACCCATCGCCCTGGCCCTGAGCCTGATCGCCGGCGGCCTGTCGTTGCCCTCCTGGGCCGCCGAGCCCGCTTACCCTCACGCCAATGAAGCCATCGGCACTGTCGAGCAAATCTACGATGGCGCGATGCTGCCGGACCTGGCCGTGAGTACTTATCGCAACATCGACCGGCTGTTTCCGACACACACCATCAAGGCCGGAGGGCATCCGTACCCGCTGCCCAAAAGTGACACACAGCTGGGTAACGTCAAGTTCACCCAGGACGGCAAAAAGTACGACCTCTACGATTTCGTCGCACTGGACGGCATCACCGCGATGCTGGTGATCAAGGACGGCAAGATCGTTTACGAAACCTATCAGCGCGGCAACACCGAGAAGACCCGCTGGATGTCGATGTCCATGGCCAAATCGATCACCTCGACGCTGGCGGCAGTGGCGATCAAGGACGGCCTGATCAAAGGGCTGGATGCGCAAGTGGTCGATTATGTGCCCAAGCTCAAGGGCAGCGCCTACGACGGCGTGACCCTGCGCAACGTGCTGATGATGTCGTCCGGGGTGAAGTGGAACGAGACCTACACCGACCCGAAATCGGATCGCCGTGCATTGCTCAACGCGCAGATTTCGCAGAAACCGGGGTCAGCGGTCGAGCTGATGAGCAAGCTGCCCAAGGCCGCAGAACCGGGCACTGTCAATAATTACAGCACCGGCGAAACCCAGATTCTCGGTGAAGTGGTGCGTGGCGCGGTGAAGATGCCGCTGGCCGATTATCTGTCGCAAAAAATCTGGGCGCCCTTTGGCATGGAAAGCGACGCCAACTGGTGGCTGGACTCACCCGACGGCGTGGAGATTGGCGGCAGTGGTATCAGTGCGACGCTTCGGGATTATGGCCGGTTCGGGCTGTTTTTCCTGAACAACGGCGCCATCAACGGCCAGTCGATTTTGCCTGAGGGCTGGGTCAAGCAAGCCACCACGCCCAAAGAACTCAAGGGCGGCAAGCCGCTGGATTACGGCTACATGTGGTGGACCGCTTGGACCGAAGCGTCGGTCAAGGATGGCGCGTTCGCAGCGGTGGGGATTCAGGGACAGAATATCTACGTCAATCCGGCCAACAACGTGGTGATCGTCACCTTCGGCGCGCAGCCCAAACCGGTGGAGAAAGAACCGGTGGACCCGATGGTGTTTTTCGATGCGGTGGTGGCGGCGTTGAAGTAGGACCGCGCGATTGGTCTATGCGGGATCCCCGAATCTACGCCTGACCCGTGGGAGCGGACCCGTCCGCGAAGAGGCCCGTTCTGCGCATGAATATTTGTCGCCTGTGACGATGCCTTCGCGGACAGGTCCGCTCCCACGGTAACGGTGTTTACGTTTGCAGCGGCGCTTGCCCGCGGTTGTAGGAGGGAGCGCTACTGCCCCAAATCGCCCAACAAATCCGCCTGCACGATCTCGATCCAGTACTCGTCCGGATCGCTGATGAACGCTACGTGCTTCATGCCTTTGTCCAGCCGTTTGACGAATGGCACGTTCAGCGATTCAAAGCGCGCGCAGGCCGCTTCGATATCCGGCACTGAAAAGCAGATATGGCCGAACCCGCGTGGATCTTTGTTGCCGTTGTGGTAGTGCGAATCATCGTTTTCGGTGCCCCAGTTGTGGGTCAGTTCCAGCACCGATTCGCGGCTGAACGTGTAGCTCATACGTGCGGATTGATCGTCCGGCACCGATTCGCCTTTGGTGGTCGCCAGAAACAACAGGGAGAACTTGCCCTCGGGGAAATCCACCTGTCGCAGCAGTCGCATGCCTAGCACGCGGGTGTAGAAATCCAGTGACTTTTCGGGGTCTTTGACGCGCAGCATGGTGTGGTTGAACACATAATCCTGGGTCACGGCATCCGGCGTCAGGCAGACACCGGGCTTTGTTTCGCTGACGAACGACATGGCAGGTTTCCTTGTTTGGCAATTTCACAAGTGTAGAAACCTGCTGCCGGGGGCGGGTAGTACTGGACTACTACCGCCGCAATTGCCTTGCTTGACCCCGACTTCCGCGGCACTGACGGAGTCTGCCGAAGGCCGTTGGAGCGAGGCTTGCCCGCGAAGCTATCAATGCGCCGTGTCAGGGAAAACCGTGGTCTGAGCTTCGCGAGCAAGCTCGGCTCCAACAGGATCCGGGGAGCTTACTCAATCAGATGAAAGTCATTGCGCTGCCGCGGATCAAGCGTAGCCCCCGGGCAGCCGTTGCTTTTGAAGGGCGCGTGACCTGGAAAGAAAAGCAGGCCTTGTGCTTCGAGTGCGTATGCCAGCGCCTGTCTTGTGACGCACAGCAGTTCTCGTGAACCCGATTCAAACTCCTCGATGGCCTTGACCGAAGCCCCCGACCTGAATGCCAGCGCCTCGCGAGACCACGCCAGCAATTTTCTGGCCTGGATGCATTGATGCGGGGTCAGCTTCGAAGGGAGATAAAGGTAATAGTCGAGGATCTGCGCGTCGGTTTCAGCGCGTTGGTGATCCTGTGCCAGCTGAAAGTCGATGACCGTGCCAGTGGTCGCCGGCAGAGCGGCTCGGCCGATGTAGCTGACGGCGGAGGCGGCGCCACTGAGGGGTGAGGAGGGAAGGAAGGCGAGGGCACGGTTTTTCATCGGATGATGTCTTGCAGTGATGTTGATCGCTCAAGAGTAGCGCCCGTAGCTGAACCGAAACTTAACGACTGTCCGTCTCCACAAACGCCACTCAACCCATTGAAAACAAAGGCTTACCACGTGTCGCCTACCGTATTTGGTCGCGGCAATTTCGTGTACTAACCTGCTGATTGCTAAAAGGAATAACGATATTCCCTTGTAGTAGCTCGCTATTACCTGTCCTGCCAAACCCCAACTAGTATCAAAGCAGCAGACGTACCTACAAAAAAAATAACAAGGACAAAAGCCATGACTGACCTGAAGCTTGATCGACGTCGTTTTCTCCAGGGAAGCGGCGGCTTGCTGCTGGGCACCCTGTTATTCGGTTCCGGCCCCATCGCGTTATTGGCCCCGAGCCGCACTTGGGCGCTGGAAATGAGCACGCTGGACAGCGACACCGGCAGTCGCCTGCTGCTGGTGATCCGCCGCATTTTCCCTCACGACACCATGGAAGACGCGGTCTACGCGTTCTCCGTCAAAGCCCTCGATGAGCGCGCCTCACAAGACCCCAGCGTCGCCACCCTGCTCAAACAGGGCATCGCCGACCTCGACCAACGCGCAGGCGGGGAGTGGGCCAAGCTGCCCGAAGACAAGCAGGTGGACATCCTCAAGGACATCCAGACCGGCGACTTTTTCAGCCTGGTGCGCGGCGTCTCGGTCAACACCCTCTATAGCAACGAACTGGCTTACAACCACTTTGGTTACGAAGGCGCTTCCTTCCCGAAAGGCGGCTATCTGATGCGCGGTTTCAATGACCTGAAGTGGTTACCGAACCCGCCGCTGGACGCCAGCCCGAACCCATTCGCCTAAGGAGCGCAGTCATGACCAATTACACGTTCGACGACGATTCGGTTGTCGTGATCATCGGCTCCGGTGCTGGCGGCGGCACCCTGGCCAATGAGTTGTGCCAGAAAGGTGTGTCAGTTGTATTGCTCGAAGCGGGCGCCCGGCAATCGACGGCCACGTTCATCAACGATGAATGGCCGTCGTTTTCTCAGCTGTCCTGGGGCGATACGCGCACCACTTCAGGCTCCTGGCGCGTGGCCAAGGACTTTCCCAACTTGCCGGCCTGGATCTGCAAAACCGTTGGCGGCACCACCACTCACTGGGCCGGTGCGAGCCTGCGGTTTCAGGAACATGAGTTCCGCGCGCTGCAAACCTATGGCGAAGTCAAAGGTGCCAACCTGTTGGACTGGCCGGTAACCCTGGCGGAAATGGAGCCGTATTACGCGCGCGCCGAAGACAAAATGGGCGTGACGCGCACCAACAATGTGGCCGGCTTGCCGGGAAACAACAACTTCAAAGTGATGTATAACGGCGCGCAAAAGATCGGCTACAAAGAGTGCTCCACCGGGCATATGGCGATCAACAGCGCACCTCGTGCGGGCCGCGCGTCCTGCCAGCAACTGGGCTTTTGCTTTCAGGGCTGCAAGATGGGCGCGAAGTGGTCGACGCTGTACACCGAAATCCCGGCTGCAGAGGCCACTGGCAAACTGGATCTGCGGCCTGGCTCCCAGGCGATCCGCATCGAGCACGACGAAAAGGGCCGGGTTAATGCGGTGGTCTACGCCGATTCGGCGGGCGTGATGCAACGCCAGAAAGCCCGGGTTGTTGCGGTGGCGGGCAACTCCATCGAAACCCCGCGCTTACTGCTCAATTCTTCCAGCACGCTGTTCCCTCAGGGCCTGGGCAACGGCGCAGGCATGGTCGGCAAGCACTACATGCGCCACACCACCGGCAGCGTATTTGCCGAGTTCAAGGAACCCGTGCATTTCTATCGCGGCACGATCATGGCCGGGATCATCAGCGACGAAATCCACCACAAGCCTGAGCGGGGTTTTGTCGGCGGCTACGAGCTGGAAACCGTGTCCCTCGGGCCCTCGTTCATGGCAGCGTTCTTCAATCCGGGGGCGTGGGGTCGGGAGTTCACCAGCGTGATGGACCAGTACGTCAACATGGCCGGGATGTGGATCGTCGGTGAAGACATGCCGCAAGAAAGCAATCGCATCACCCTCAACGATGGGGTCAAGGACCGTTTCGGCATGCCGGTGGCGAACGTCCATTACGATGATCACCCCAATGATCTGGCGATGCGTGAGCACGCGTTCGTCCAAGGCGAGAAGCTGTACAACGCGGTGGATGCGGTGAAAGTGCATCGCGTGCCGCCGTACCCCTCGACCCACAACCTTGGCACGTGCCGCATGAGTGCCAAAGCGCAGGACGGGGTGTGCAACGGTCACGGGCAGAGCCACGAGATCCCCAATCTGTTCATTTCCGACGGCAGCCAGTTCACCACCAGCGCCGGCGAAAACCCAACACTGACCATCGTGACGCTGGCGATCCGGCAGGCGGAGTTCATCGCGGATGCGTTGAAGACCAGAGCGGTTTGACGGCTGATTCCGCTGGGTCTGTCGCGCAATGACGGTTGCACCCGAACCCTGTAGGAGCGAACTTGTTCGCGAGAGGCTTTTAAGTATTCCCTGCCAAGCCGCCTCGCGAACAAGTTCGCTCCTACAGGGCAGGGCGTGACTTCAACCCACCGCCCCCTGCTCACGCAGCAACGCTTCCATCCACTGCATGAACGCTCGGCATCGAGCGGGCAAATGCCGGCGGTGGGCGTACAGCAAGGAAACCGGCATCGGTGAGGGCAGGTAAGCGGGGAGGATTTCTACCAGTTCGCCGCGATCAACCGCTTCACGCTTTGCCATGCGTGGCGCCTGAATGATGCCCAGCCCGCCCAGGCACGCCGCCTCGTAAGTCTCGATGTTGTTGACCGTCACGCTGCAGGGCATGGGGAGACGGATGTCTTTGCCGTCCTGGTGATACTCGAACGCCCCTTGGCTGGCGCCGAAGTTTGAGACGTAATTGACCAGCCGATGCTGCTGAAGATCATCCAGCGTCAGCGGCACTCCACGCAGCCGCGCATAGCCGGCGCTGACTACGTTGATCATGGGAAAGTCGCCCACGTGCCGCGCCACCAGTGTGGTGTCGGGCAATTCGCCAACGCGCATCACGCAATCGAAGCCCTCGCGCACCAGATCGACACGGCGGTCTGTGCTGCTGATTTCCAGCTCGATCAAGGGATGACGGGCAATGAACTCGCCGATCTTCGGCATGACGATCTTGCGCGCAATCGCCGTGGGCATGTCGACCCGCAAGCGCCCGCTGAGGGCGGCATCGTCGCTGCGAAACAGGCTTTCCAGCTCGTCCATTTGCGCCAGCACGTCTTTGCTGCGCTCATACAAGACCTGACCGTCCGGGGTGGTCTGCACCTTGCGCGTGGTGCGTTGCAGCAAACGTGTGTCGAGCAGTTCTTCCAGCAAACGCACCTGTTCGGAGACGGTGGAGCGCGGCAGGCCCAAGGCGTCGCTGGCCTGGGTAAAGCTCGACAGCTCGGCGACGCGGACGAAGGTTTTCAGAAGCTCCAGCTTGTTCATGCGCAGGTTACCGTTGATTGTTCGGACAGGGCGATCAGTGATTTCGATTGTGGCGTGTTTATCGGATGACCGTCGAACAATAAGCTCTGGTTCATTCACTGACCAGCTACTTGAGGAATCAGCCATGAGCAACAAGATCGCAATCATCACGGGCGCCAGCCGCGGACTGGGCAAAAGCGCCGCGCTGCACCTGGCGGCACAAGGCGTCGACATCATCGGCACTTACCACAGCAATGTCGCAGAAGCGCAAAACGTCCTCGCTCAGATCGAGGCACTGGGAGGGCGCGCAAAGATGCTGCAACTGGATGTCGGCGACAGCGGGAGTTTTGAGGGATTCGCCGGGCAAGTTGAGGCGTTGCTCAGCGCTTACTTCAAGGCTGAGCGCTTTGATTTTCTGGTGAACAACGCCGGCGTCGCTGCACACGCCAGTTTTGCCGACACCACTGAGGCGCAGTTCGACCAATTGGTGAACGTGCACTTGAAGGGCTCTTTCTTCCTGACCCAGAAGCTGATGCCGCTGATTGCCGACGGCGGACGGATCATCAACATCACCACCGGGCTGACGCGATTCTCGCCAGTGGGTTACGCCGCTTATGCAGCCATGAAAGGCGCAGTGGAAGTCTGGACGCGTTACCTGGCCAACGAATTGGGGCCGCGCGGCATCAACGTCAACAGCCTGGCACCCGGCGCAATCGCGACCGATTTCGGCGGCGGCGCTGTGCGCGACAACTCGGACGTCAACGCCTGGGTTGCGTCCAACACCGCCATGGGCCGGGCGGGGCAGCCGGACGACATCGGTGCAGCCGTCGCGATGTTGTTGGGTGACGGCGGCCGATGGATCACGGCGCAGCGCATTGAGGCGTCGGGCGGGATGTTTGTTTAAACGCGGGCCCTGTAGGAGCGAACTTGTTCGCGAGGCGGCGTACCTGAAAACCCTCGCCGGATGTCTCGCCAACAAGTTGGCTCCTACAAGAGCGTGCCGCTATTCAGCCCTTGATGTAGTAAATACACAGCGACAACGTCACCAGCGACCCCAGCGTCGAGATCAATATCGTGCTCGACACCACCGACGCTTCCCGTTTGTAGTACTCGGCGAGCATGAACGGGCCGGTGCCGGTGGGCAGGGCGCTGAGCAGCAATGCCGAATTGGCCCACAACGGCGGCAAATGGAACACGCGGTATGCCAGGAACCAGGTCAACAGGGGATGGGCGATCAGCTTGATCAACACCAAAAGGCTCGTGCCCTGGCGCGGGCCTTGTTGTTTGTGGGCCAGAAACAGCCCCAAGGAAATCAGCGCGCAGGGTGTGGTCGCAGCGCCCAGCAGGTGCAGAAATTTGTCCAGAGCGCCCGGCAGCGGTACACCGGTTGAGGCCCAGCAGGCGCCAAGGATAGGCGACACCACCAGCGGATTCTTTGCCAGCGCGGTGAGGACCTTGAGCACGATGCGGTGCACGCGGGCTTCACTTTGCAGGCCGATTTCGATGCACACCAGCGCGATACCAAACAGCACGCAGACCACCAGCAATGAAGCGATCAGCGCCGGCTCCAGACCACCATCGCCCAGCACCATGACGCACAGCGGAATGCCGATGTAACCGGTGTTGGCGTATGACGCGCTGAGGGCATCAATACTAGCGTCGGCAAAATGCCCGGCTTTTTTGCGGCGCAGCAGCAGGGTAATGACAAACATCGCCATGGTGCTGAGTGTGAACACCGCGACGAAGCCAGGGTGCCAGATCTGTTCCCATGTCGCTGTGGCCGTGGCGGTAAACAGCAACGCCGGCAGGCACAGCCAGACCACCATTCGGTTGATTTCCGAAGCGGCGGTTTCACCCAGGCGGTTGGTGCGGCGACACAGATAACCGACCAGAATCAAGGCGAAGATCGGTAACAACACGTTCAAAACAGACGACATCGGACCCAGGCCTTCAACACGGTAAACAGCGGGCAAGGTTAAGGGGGGGAATCGTTAGCGTCCAACCTTTATTGCCCTTCAGACCGGGGTTTCATGATCGAGCTTTACGCGCCAGGTGGTAAGCAGGAGTGTCTGGTGCATCCCAAACGTGGAAATGCCCGGAAGAAGTCCGGGCATTTCAGCGAAAGCTGCAGGATCAGACGGGTGAAGTGCGTTGCAGGATCAATGCGTCATCGGGGCGATGGCGAGGATCTTGCCGGTTTCCATTTCCACCATCACGTATTTGTTGCTGATCGTGACCCACTGGCTGCCTTCTTGAGGCGCCTTGAGGTTTTTGTCTTTCCAGTCCTTGATGCCAAGGCGCTCGTCTTGATAGAGCTTGTGGGCGGTGTCGCCGACCTTGTACTGCTTGTTGGTGTGCTCGGCTTGAACGCTTTGCGTCGCCGGGGTCTGCGCTTGAGCCACTAGAGTGGTGCCGCTCAGGCAGGTCATGACAACCATGCTGCTCAACAGAGATTTCAACGTCATGGGGTCTTCCTTTTTTATTCCTTTGGCAACGGGTCGGCAGTGTGAATGCCGTCATGCGTGCTTACTTCTTGACCGGATGATTGTTTTTCAGGGGCACGATGTCCGTGATCTGGCCATTGGTAGTCTGGACCTGAACGTATTTGTTGTGGATCTGCACCCACTGGCTTTGCTCGGCGGGCTCGTGCAGACCTTTGGCCTTCCAGTTCTGGATGGCGGCGCCAGGGCGCTGGAATTTTTCAGGGGCGCGGTCGCCTTTTTCCAGCTCGCGCATATTGTCTTTGGATTGCTGGACTTTCTGTTCGGGCGCATCCGCCGCTTGCACCGTGAGACTTGTGACAGAAACGCAGCCCAAGAGTGCGATACAGGCCATGAGCGATTTGCTGTTCATACGAAGCTCCTTATCCAGTGCGTAATGCGCTGTACCTAAGCTCCGACCGTTGTTGGGGCAAATCATTCATTTGGGTTGAAGTCCTGCAGTGGCGTCAATCTGTTGAAGATCCCCAGCGTCCAGGACGCAGCACTGTAGCGCAGCCATTAAAGGTTGTAGGAGGGGGCTTGCTCGCGAAGGCCCTGGTTCAGGCGATAGAGATGTATCGAATGTCCTGGCTTATTCGCGGACAGGTCCGCTCCCACATTGACTCCATTGACTCCATTGACCGCGGTCCGACACAGTTATTTGGCAAGCGCCTCAGCAATCGTTTCGGCCAGCGGCGTTGTCGGGTGGCCGATCAACTGGCTCAACACGCGGTTGTCGTCGAACAACGCACCTTGCCCGGCAGCGGTATCGGAATTGGCCAGCAATTGAGCGAACTCCTCGGGTAACCCGGCCTGCAATAATGCCGCTTTGTAGCCCGCTTCGGGCAGGTTGGTGTAGACCACCGGCTTGCCCGATTGCCGCGCCAGTTCAGCCGCGAATTCGCTGAGGGTGAACGCCTCATCACCTGCGAGTTCGTAAATCCTGCCGCTTTGGGCTTCGGTGGAGGTCAGCACCGCGACGGCGGCGGCAGCGTAATCCGCGCGGGCTGCTGAGCTGAAACGACCATCACCGGCACAGCCAAAATGCGCGCCATGGGCGAGGGCATTGGTAACGCCTGCGGTAGTATTTTCGGTGTACCAGCCGTTGCGCAGAATCACCGCTGGCAGGCCTGATTCCTTGATTGCCGTTTCGGTCTGGCGATGTTCTTCGGCCAGTTCCAGCGCTGATGTAGCGGCGTGCAACACGCTGGTGTAGGCCAGCAGTTCAACGCCAGCGCGTTTCGCCGCGTCGATCACGGCTTTGTGCTGCACGGCACGCTGACCGATCTCGTTGGAGGAAATCAGCAGGATTTTGGTCGCACCCCTGAACGCCGTATCCAGCGTTGTCGGCTGCGAATAATCGGCGTGACGAACCTGAAGGCCTTTATTGGCCAGGTCCACAGCCTTTTCCGGACTGCGCACAGCGGCAATGATCTGATCGGCAGGGACTTCGGTGAGCAGCAGGTCGACAACAAGACGGCCCAATTGGCCATTAGCACCGGTGATGACGTACATGATGTTTGCCCTTGGCAGTGAAATGAGTCACCAGCATAGACACCGTGCTAACCTTTCGTAAGTACGTACGAAAAGGTAAGTGTCATGAATGACAAATTGAGCGTGGGTCCGGAAAATACCGCTTCACTGATGCGGCTCAGAATGGGCGAAGTGCTGGACCGCAACTGTCCGTCCCGCGAAGTGCTCAATCACGTGTGCAGCCGCTGGGGCGTTTTGGTGTTGGTGGTGCTGCGCGATGGCATGCACCGTTTTAGCGAACTGCGGCGCAAGATCGGCGGTATCAGCGAGAAGATGCTCTCGCAGACGCTGCAAAGTCTGGAGCATGATGGCTTCGTTGAACGCAAGGCGCTGCCGGTGGTGCCGCCCCACGTCGAATACCGGCTAACGCCGTTGGGCGAAGACGTGGCTGCGCAGGTTGACAGCCTGGCGAGCTGGATCGAGGCCAACCTGCCACGCATCATGCAGGCGCGGCAGGAACGAGCCGTTGAAGTGACTGAAGATTGATCAGAGCGTCGCGGCCAGTTCGATGGCCGCAGCTGTCGAGGTCTTGCGCGACTCGGCGTCCACGTCCGGGCCGAGCAGGGTCTTCTCGATCACGATGTTGTACTGGTCAGTGATGCCGACCATTTCGCTCCAGGTCGTCATATAGGAAATCTGATGTTCGGCGCGGTCCAGCGGTGCGCCACGGGCGGCGATGACGACCACTTTGCGACCATCGAGCAAACCGTTCAGGCCGCGGTCATCGAAGGTAAACAGCAGGTCTTTCTGACTGACCACATCAATCAGGTGCTTGAGCTTGTAGGGAATGCCGAAGTTCCACATCGGCACGCCGAACACGATGATGTCGGCCTTGATGAAGCGCCCGGCCAGTTCGACGATCTGCGCCCAGGCTTCCTTCTGCTCAGGGGTGCGTTCGGTGCCCTGGATGCCAGCGTATTTGGCGTCCAGCACCGCGCCATCGAACTCGGGGAGCGGGGTGTTCCAGACGTCCAGCGTGTCCACCGTAGCAATCGCATGCTGAGCTTTCCAGGCATCGATTAGCGCATGGGCGACTTCGATAGACGCCGAGCGTTGCTTACGCGGTGAGCTTTCGATGTAGAGCAGGTGCGGCATGGCGAAGTCCTTCTGCGGGTGATGACGGATGCATCAGTGATAGCAGAAAGTCTTGTCGCAGGCAGTCTTTCTTCGGGGCGACTCGACAGGCTGCCTTGGCCTGTCGAGTCTGTCAGATCAGGCGAAGGTGGCGCCGCGCGTATTGACGAACAGCGAGTACACCGAGTGACTGCTGGCCATGAACACCCGGTTGCCTTCGCGCCCGCCGAAGCACAGATTCGGGCAGCGCTCTGGCAGCGAGATGTGGCCGATGGCCTTGCCCTGAGGGTTGAACACGCGCACGCCGTCGAGCTTTTCCAGGTCCGCTTTCGGGTCGCCGTTGCCGCCCCAGCCGCACCACAGATTACCCGCTTCGTCGCACTTGATGCCGTCGAGTGCGGCGTATTCCAGCCCTTCGATATGCTTGCGCCGCGCGCCGAGGCTGCCATCGTCATTCACACTGATGGCCCAGACCAGACGGTTGGGCTTGGCCCGACCTTCCACCACATACAGGGTTTTTTCGTCGGGAGAGAAACACAAACCGTTGGGGCCATTGAGGTCGTCGATTACCCGCGTGACCTTGCCGCTGTCGCCGTCGATGCGGTACACGGCGTGAGGTTGGGTTGGGGTGATCTTGTGGCCTTCATAATTGTTGCCGGTCTGGAAGGGCGGATCGCTGAACCAAATCGAACCATCACGCTTGCAGATCACATCGTTCGGCGAATTGAAGGGTTTGCCGTCGTAGCTGTCCGCCAATACGGTGATCGTGCCATTGGGCTCGGTGCGGGTGATGCGACGGCCTTCGGAGGTGGTGGTCGAACCTTCGCAGGCGATCAGCCGACCCTGGCGGTCGCGGCACAGACCGTTGGAAAAATTGGAGTTTTCGCGGTACACCGAAAACGCGCCGGTGATTTCGTCCCAGCGCATGATGCGGTTGTTGGGGATGTCGCTGAGCAGCAGGTAGCGCCCGTCGCCGACCCACACCGGACCTTCCGCCCAACGCATGCCGGTGGCGAGTTTTTCTACGCTGGCGTTGAAGATGCGAAGGTCAAGGAAGCTGTCGTCGAGAATCTGGATCAGCGGATCGGGATAACGCTGGCTCAACGGCTCGGCGGCGGTGACCAAACGGGGCAGGGACAGCCCGCCCACAGTGGCAAGCGTTGCTGAAACGGCGAGGGAGGTTTTCAGAAAGCTGCGGCGACTGGTGCCCGCGAGAGGCTCGGGTTGCAAGGAATCCATCGAGGGATCTCCGGTGATTATTGTTGTGATCGCGCAACAGTAATACCTTCTGATAAGACATCGTACAAGTTCAATTGCACCGTTCCCTGTAGGAGCGAACTTGTTCGCGAGGCATTCGACCCGCGGACCTTTCGCTTTCGGCTCGCCAACAAGTTGGCTCCTACAGAACGAGGGACGCAGACAAAAAAATGCCCGATTCCATTGCTGGAACCGGGCATTCTCGTACCACCGAAACGCTACGGCTTATTTTGGCCGCAACTCCTCGCGCACATCTTTCACATCACTGCTCGATACCGCAGGCGCAGCATTGCCCCAGGTATTGCGCACGTAGGTCAGGACGTTGGCGACGTTGTCATCCGACAGGTTCCAGCCAAACGCAGGCATCGCAGGTGCCGTCGGTGCGGCGTCGGTTGCACCGGCACGGCTGCCGGCCACGACTACACGAATCAGCGACGACGGATCGGCGCTGTTGATCAGTGGACCCATGGCCAGTTTCGGGAACAGACCATCCACACCTTCGCCATTCGGCGTATGGCACGCCGAGCAACGGTCCGCGTAGATCGCCTTGCCCGCGACCATGGCCGCATCGTTGGCCGCGATCGGTTTTGGCGCTTCGGCCGGCTTGGCGCCGTCCTTCAGATACACCGCGACCGCTTTGAGGTCGTCATCCTTCCAGTGCTGGGACGAATGCTCGACTTCTTCGGCCATCGGGCCTGACGCTACGTCAAAACGGTTGGCGCCGGTCTTCAGGTACTTGACGATGTCCTCTTCGGTCCACGCGCCAATGCCGTCGTGGGCTTTGGACGTGATGTTCGGCGCAACCCAACCTTGCAGATTGGCACCGCCCAGGAAGTTATCGTTCTTGTCGCCGCCAATCAGGTTTTTTGGCGTGTGGCAGGTGCCGCAGTGCCCAAGGCCTTCAACCAGATACGCGCCGCGATTCCACTGCTCGGACTTGTCCGGATGCGGCTTGAATTCGCCCTGGGTGAAGTTCACCAGGTTCCAGCCAATCAAGCTGGTGCGGATGTTGAAGGGGAAGGGCAGCTGGTTGGTTTCAACCTTGTTGTCCACCGCTTCAACCGTTTGCAGGTACGCAAAAATCGCTTGATTGTCTTCACGCTTGACCTTGGTGTAAGCCGTGTAAGGCATGGCGCCGTACAACAACTTGCCATCCAGGCCGTGGCCCTTGGACATTGCATTCTGGAAGTCATCGAAGGTCCAGCGACCGATCCCGGTGCCAGGATCAGGCGTGATGTTGGCCCCCGCCAGCTTGCCGAACGGCGTGTCGAGAATCACACCACCGGAGAACAGCGGTTTGCCCGGCAGCGTATGGCACGCCGTGCAGTCGCCCAAGGTCGTCAGATAACGGCCTTTTTCCACCAGGTTGTAGGAATCGGCGCCGGTTGCGGCATGCGCCATGTTCAGCGACAGGCCGATAACGCCTGCGCACACAGTCAGAAGAGTCTTCATACGCTGATCATCTCCCCTGGACGCTTGAGGTAGCGGGTGCGAATCGCATCGGCCGCCTTGAAAGCCAATGCCGCCACGGTACCGGTGGGGTTGTAGCCAGGGTTCTGCGGAAAGGCCGATGAGCCGACCACGAACAGGTTCGGCACGCCCCACACTTGCAGGTGCTTGTTCACCGAACTGGTCTTCGGGTCGGCGCCCATGATGAAGCCGCCGACGATGTGCGAAGACTGATACGGCGCGCTGTTCCAGTGCCCGGTTTGTGCGGCGGGAACCATCTGGCGCGGATTCATGCTCTTGGCGATTTCAGTGACCTTGGACGTCACGTAGGCGGCCATTTTGCGGTCGTTTTCCGGGAAGTCGAACGTGATGCGCAACAATGGACGGCCTAGCGGATCCTTGTAAGTCGGATCCAGCGACAGGTAGTTGGTGCGCGTCGAGTAACTGCTGGCCTCGCAACCGATGGACATGGTGCTGGCGTAGTTGTCGACCGTGGCTTTTTTCCACGCCGAACCCCATGCAGGGGTGCCCGGCGGCACAGGCCGCGAGTCGATCGGTGCTGCGCCAATCGGCGTCACACGGGTACTGCCGCCGCCGACGAAACCCAGACCTGAGTGGTCGAAGTTGTCGTTGTTGAATTCGTCGATGCCCATGCCGATGGCGCCGCCACCGATGAACGGGTTGAAGTTCTTGTCATCGAAGAACATCTTCACGCTGTTGGCGGTCTGGTAGGCGTAGTTGCGGCCCGTGGTGCCGGTGTTGGTTACCGGGTCGTACGGTTTGCCGACGCCGGACAGCAGCATCAGGCGCACGTTTTCGAAAATGAACGCACTGATCACCACCAGATCGGCGGGCTGCTCGTATTCATCGCCGTTGCCGTCCATGTAGACGATGCCGGTGGCCTTGGTGCCAGTGTTATCCATCACCACGCGAATCACTTCGCAGTTGGTCTTGGCGGTGAAGTTCGGCTTGCGAATCAGTACCGGCAGAACGGTGGTGATCGCGCTCGCCTTGGAGTAGTTGGCGCAGCCGTAGTTGGTGCAGAAACCACAGAAGGTGCAGGCGCCCATCTTCACGCCCAGGGAGTTGGTGTAAGCGCGAGACACCAGCGCCGATGGCACCGGGAACGGCTTGTAGCCAAGGTTCTTCGCAGCTTCGGCGAACAGCGTCGGCGCGTAGGTCTGGGCGGTCGGCGGGTTCGGGTATTCCTCGGAGCGCGCGCCTTCGAAGGTGTTGCCGCCTTCCTGGATCACACCCTTGATGTTGCCGGCCTTGCCCGAGACACCTGCCAGTTTGTCGAATTTGGTGTAATGCGGCTCCATCTCTTCCCAGGTCGTGCCCCAGTCTTGCAGGGTCAACTCGGGGGACAGTTCCTTGCCATAGCGTTCGCTCAGGTAGCTGTGCAGACGAAACTCATGGGGCTGGAAACGAAACGAAATCCCGGCCCAGTGATTGCCTGCGCCGCCGGTACCGTTGCCGGGGTGAAACGAGCCCCAGGTGCGCATCGGCAGCGCGGTTTCGGTCACGCTGTTGCGCATGGTGGTGGTGTTTTGCTTGGTGCGCAGCATCAATTCCTGACGGCGCGAGTAGCGCAGCTCGTCGGTGGCCGATGCCAGATTGAAGTCGGTGGCGGTGTCGCGCCACGGGCCGCGTTCAAAACCGATGATCTTCAAGCCTTCGTCGGCGAGCTCATTGGCGATGATGGATCCGGCCCAGCCGAGCCCGACAACCACGACGTCCGTGGAAGGTAATTTTTTAGCCATGTGAAATTAACCCTTCTTGTTCCAGGCGGAGCTGCCGATGATGGAAAGCGGCACGAGGTCGAGCTTCTGGTTATGCAGCGCGATGTAGTCGCGATAGTCATAACGAGCGCCGGGGAAGCCAATCATCTTCCACGCCACCATGTCGCGATTGCCGCCATAGATAGGGTCGGCGAAGAAGCCTTCCATGGTGTTGGAAAGCACTTGCTGGAAGAACAATTTGCCGTCGATGCCGTCCAGCGCGATGTCGCCCTTTTCGATACCGGTCAGCACTTTGTCCTGCTCTTCAGGGGGCAGAGCACTGAAAGCCTTCTGGAATGTTTTCTGGGTGTACGCGGCAAGGCCAGCCAGGCCCAGGCGATAGCGCTCGCGCGGCACCAGTGACGACTGGTCGCCCTGCATCGGCGTGCCTGCTGCGAAAGGGCCCTGCATATAAAGACGATCGAACGTGCCGTACTCGCCAGCCAGTTGTCGGTCGATGAACACCGCGCAACCCGCGTCTTTACCGCTAATGCTCAAGTCATCAGCAGGGATCAACCGCGCAACGATAGCCTCCACGGCGGCCGCTTCGTCAGCGCTGAAGAACTGCCAGCCTGGCGTTTCGTAATGCATCGGGCCGTTGTGGTCGAACGGCACCCACTGCGGAACGTTGGTGAGGGTCGCGGCTTTGGCCGTCGCGGCACCGACCACGGCCAGGGAGGTCGCGGAGGACACCAGCAACTGCCTGCGGGTGAGGCCTTTGGGTTTATCGGTCATTCAGGGCTCCTGCGAACGCGCTGTCCCCGGGGCGTAGTCATACGAACCCGGGTATTAGCGGCGTTATCGCGGTTATTTCACGGTTTTTGCTCCAGATACGGCTGGGTCACGGCTGTAGGAGGAGCGAGCGAATCCAAAACTGTGCGGGGGTGTGACATTGGGTCTCTGGCGAGCCAGTGGGGCAATAGCGCACGCTGAGCGGGAGCTAACCTTAACCGTGATCATTTTTTCCACGCGCAAGGCAATGATAGATGTGTTACGAACAGTTGCATCCCACGGATTTGGTAAATCACTGTTACATAAATCGCAACAGTCAGCGACGCCACCGTATCGCAGATGAATTGTGGTGTTGAGGACATACATGGCGCAAAGGCCCACAGTTAGCACCTCGCGAGAGAGCTGGCAAAGTGCTAGAACCACGACTTATCACTGCGCCGTATAATTCGCCATCAACTGTATTGAGAACCGTTCTAAAATTGTGCTGATTTTTTGCAATAAAAATTTCTATGGGATTTGACGCCGTCGAGCGGTTTTCGGGTTCGCTGACAGCATTTTCATGAAGTTGGCGTCATGAACGACCCCCGTTCTTGGTATCTTGCACGCCATTTATCCCCGTTCAATCGCTACCGGCGGCAGTCTGCGCCGTTCAAATGTTCACCGAGAAGCTGTAGAAATGCCTGATCCGATCCCGTTAAAGGACCACGAGAAAGAAACCCGGCTGGTCAACAAGCGGTTGATCGCTTGCGCCGTGTTTGTGGCCCTGCTGAGCGCTGCACTGGTCTGCCGCATGTACGTGTTGCAGGTCACCGAGTTTGCTTACCACTCGACCATTTCCGAAAACAACCGCGTACATGTACTGCCGATCCCTCCCGAGCGCGGGCTGATCTACGACCGCAATGGCGTGGTCCTCGCTGATAACCGTCCCAGCTTCAACCTGACCATGACCCGCGAACGCGCAGGCGACTGGCATGAAGTCATCGAGACGCTGATGGGCCTGCTCAACTTGCCAGACGAAGACCGCATCGTCTTCGACAAAGCGATGAAGAACTCCCCGCATCGCTTTGTCCCGGTCACGCTCCTTTATGAGCTGACCGAAGAGCAGATCGCCGTGCTGGCAGTCAATCAGTTCCGCTTGCCGGGCCTGGATGTTGAAGCGCAGTTCGTGCGGCACTATCCGTTGGGGGCGCACTTTGCCCACTCCATTGGCTACGTCGGGCGGATCAACGAGAAAGAATCCACCCAGCTCGATCAGGTCGAATATCGCGGCACACAGTCCATCGGCAAAACCGGTATCGAGCGCTTTTACGAGAGCGAACTGCACGGTCATGTCGGTTACGAAGAAGTCGAAACCAACGCCCAGGGCCGAGTGCTCCGAGTGCTCAATCACACCGACCCGGTGGCAGGCAAAAACATTGTCCTGAGCCTGGACATCAAGTTGCAGGAAGCCGCCGAAGAGGCGTTGGGCGATCGTCGCGGTTCCGTGGTAGCGCTGGACCCGGAGACCGGCGAAGTGCTGGCGATGGTCAGCAAGCCGAGTTTTGACCCGAACCTGTTCGTCACCGGCATCAGCTTCAAGGAGTACTCGGCGCTGCGTGATTCGGTGGACCGACCGCTGTTCAATCGGGTGCTTCGCGGCCTGTATGCGCCGGGCTCGACGATCAAGCCGGAAGTGGCGATCGCGGGGCTCGACAGTGGGGTAGTCACGCCGTCCACGCGGGTGTTTGATCCGGGTTATTTCCAGCTGCCAGATTTCGATCACAAGTACCGCAATTGGAACCACAGCGGCGATGGCTGGGTGGACTTGAACGCGGCCATCATGCGCTCCAACGACACCTATTTTTACGACTTGGCGCACAAGCTCGGCATCGACCGCATGCACGATTACCTGACCATGTTCGGCATCGGCCAGAAGGTCTCGCTGGACATGTTCGAAGAGTCCGCAGGCTTGATGCCGTCCAAGGAATGGAAACGCGCGACGCGACGTCAGGCGTGGTTCCCCGGAGAAACCGTCATTCTCGGCATCGGCCAGGGCTACATGCAGGTCACACCGCTGCAACTGGCCCAAGCCACTTCGCTGATTGCCAGCAAAGGCGTGTGGAATCGCCCCCATCTGGCCAAAACGGTTGGCGGTGTTGCGCCGCTGGACGAGCACCCGATGCCCAATATCGTGCTTCACGATCCGCGTGAGTGGGATCAGGTCAACAACGGCATGCAGTCGGTGATGCACGACCCACGCGGGATCGCTCGCGCCGCCGCCCAAGGCGCGCAATACCGCATCGCCGGCAAAAGCGGCACCGCCCAGGTGGTCGCGATCAAGCAGGGCGAACGCTACAACCGCAACAAAACCCTCGAACGCCATCGCGACAACGCGCTTTTCGTAGGCTTCGCCCCGGCAGCGCACCCCAAAATCGTGGTCTCGGTCATGATCGAAAATGGCGAGGCGGGCGGTCGTGTAGCAGGGCCGGTAGTGCGGCAGATTCTCGATGCGTGGTTGCTGGATGGGGAAGGGCATTTGAAGCAGCAATATGCCAACCCTGACAGCCCGCAGGTTAATCCGAAGCAACAGTTGGCGACGCCGGTGAAGGCAGCGGGTGATCCGCATGTTTGACGCAAGGATGCGCAGACCCTGTGGGAGCGGACCGGTCCGCGAATGCTATTGATCAGACGCTAGAAATGTATTGGATGGACCGTAATTTCACGCTTGTAGTGTTGTCGGTCAGCAAGCCCCACTAATCCCGTACCAATTGGTCGCGTCAGCATTGATCATTTCCCAGCACTCCCGATCTCATTAGCTTTCACCGGCACTCATCAACAGCAAGTTTGATCAAATCACCATGACTCATCCTTTTTAGTGTCATTGGTTCCTGCGATTCAAGCAGATCAAGAAATTTCAGCTCTGGGGCGTCCTTGTTCAAAAACACCAGAAACCCCACTGCGGTGCCAAAATCAAAGCACCCATCTGGACCTTTAATGTATTTTTTCGGAGAAGCATTTGCCAGGGTCGTTACTGATGCGTACCTGTCAAATATCTCAATATTCTCAATATTTCCAAGCAAAAAACTGCCCGGTGTCAAGCCGTCAACTACGGGTCGAGTATCGAAAGAAAATACCGACTGCTGTATATGATTTGAATATTGCCAGGCGACATCACTATATGTTTCGTCCAATGGCGAGTGCAGGCCACAAATACCAGCAGTCATCTTGGCGCCATTGTAATTGTTTCTCGTATCGAAATATGCGCAATCAATGACGATTTGATCACGCTCAGCCGCCAGCGTTAGGTACTGAAAATCCCTGCCCAGAACAACTATTGCGGGAGCTCCATTTATAGTTGACAGGCGTCGAAGAACATCGTAATCGTCGCCGACAATATTTTCATACACTTTCCGGTGGCCTGCTTCATCAAGCACAATACTTCCGTTTTTAGGTCCGGTAAAAATGTCGAACGCATTTGCCGCAGAGCACGCCATACAAAACAACAATGAGAAGCAATATTTAATCATGTCTAGATCAGGCGTCCAATGGTAGTTGGGGAGTCTTTCTAAGTATGGCTTCGATTTTTTCAGCATAAGACGCGATAAGTTCACGCTGATCAAAGCAATTTACAACTCGCCTTGATGACAAATAGTCGATTCCACTAGAGTTTAAATAGTAAGGCATTCTCTTGCCTGTAAATATTCTTTTTTCCATTCCAATAATCATAATCGGTATAGCGTGCCCGAAATTTTTTGGCAGCATCAGGATTAGAAACAAGATTGTGAGCGATCAGTTCCGAAAACCTTTGATAGTTATTCCTCCAAGTCAGGTATGCATCACCACGGCCTCTATACTTGAAACCATTCCCTCCCCAACTGAACTCCTTGATCCGGTCTTTCTCCGAGAACCAGTTAACGTGCGGGGTAGAACTTGTGTGGCCAGACGGTTTGCCCAGGCTGTCCCACTTGTCCTGGGTGTAGCACCATTCGCTTTCCGCGAAATTGATTTTTCCCGCAACAGATTCGGATGTGTCGCAGGACGTAAAACTCCGCTTTAAACCTCACCGGCCACAGGCCAGGTACCATCCTAGACAGCTAAAATTTCGCCCTCACATAACAGTCATGCTCCGGCAAATAATTTAACTTTAATCATTATTATTTTATCTAAAAACTAATAGCATCACATATCAACCACATTCTGATTGACGCAATCTCCGCTGTGTATGAGACTTTGCACCATCCAGCCATTGAGTCCTCTAGAGTGACCCGATCGTTTTTGGATGCATATCTTTGGCTTACGTCCCATGTCGCCGGTTCTAAATCCCCGCCGTACAGAGCTGTCTTTTCACGAACTATCGCGCTTATCGGTGTAGACGTCTCTACAGATTCGAATATGGGGGAGCGAATCGCGTTTTCGACTGACGCCTTGTCTTTGTATGGATAAATGTATTTAATTTTTCCTTGATCATCCATGGAATCGCCACCCAAATCGAAAAACCGCGATAGTCTCAAGTCAACAACGAAGTTCTCACCGTCGAAATTTATCACGCTAACACTATAAACATCATTGACAATATCCCAAGAGCTGGGAGCTTCCATAGACTGGATCACAAAGAGCCTTTTACCACCGTCTACCGAGCTAAGAAATGCGTCCTTTATTTCGTTTTTGGTTCCTGCATAGGTAAGCTCATAAAGAAGTTCTGCTTGCCCGTTTGTAGTAGATGAATATAACGATATGCCGTCAGGATCTGAGGATAAACTATTGCCGCTATCCTCCGAGGTGTTAGGGGTATATAAAAAACACACCAGCGAGCCATCAATTTTTAGGGGGTTGTAAGCTGTACGGAAGCCCATGTTATTACATGAGTCACTCCCCAGTGCGGCGTTTTCGACGCAGATTAGCAGTGCGATGAAAAATAGACGTTTAATCATTTTATGGGCATCCGCCGAAGTAGAGCCTTTTGAAAATCTCGGTAATTTCACGCTTGTAGCGTTGTCGGTCGGCAAGGCCAGCTAATCCCGTATTAATTGGCCGAGTTACCTGGGTGACTGCAGCATCACCCATGTATGTGGGATTATCAGCAATTTTTCCAATCTTTCTGCTGCTCCAGAACCATAGTGCTGTCTCTATAGCCACTGAAAAATTAGTTTCTAACAACTCGGGATTTGATGTAATCTCCAGGCCCGTACCAAGGGCACATTTCCTATAAGTTTCATAGTGGGTAAGATGTATCAGCCCCCGACCACGATAGTCCCTACCTGGTTGCTCATTACTACCAAAACAGTGTTCACCATACCCTGGATCATTGCCTATCAAATTATCCTCAATCCATCTTAATTTCTGTTCATCGCTTTCGAAGGTTTTCGCAATTCTTGCGAAACCGGCATTGATCGCCGTAGGAGCCAGCCTGTAAAGTTTTGCGGCAGTGTAGGTTCGTCGGGAGTAATTTAACGATTCTCGGAAACTCAGAAAGCCACCGGTTTCTTTTTTCGCTTGAGCCAGCAGATGAGTTATTTGGCTGCAGCTATCTACCCCATATTTTTTAAATATGCCTTCAGAGGCCTCTACCATCGCTTGAATAAAAGCTGGACTTACGTTTTTGTTGCATATTTCGCTCAGAAACTCGCGGGTCAAATTGATCAGCGTCCCACAGTTTTTGCAGAACAATTCCTTACCGATGTCCGATCTGAAACTCCCCACCAACCCCACCGGATGAAAGTGGTACACCTTCCCATCCGCCCTTAACCCTAGCTTTTCTGCCACATCCCCCCA